>DNJW01000433.1 GCA_003488965.1 Lachnospiraceae bacterium
TAATATTCCGCTGGATAAATGCGCAGAAAAGGGTATTGTAGTTTTTAACACGCCGGGTGCCAATGCCAATGGCGTAAAGGAACTTGTGATTGCCGGTATGCTTTTGGCATGCAGGGATATTGTAGGAGGCATTAACTGGGTAACTGCCAATCAGGATGACGGCAATATCGCCAAGGCGGCAGAGAAAGAAAAAAAGAACTTTGCGGGAACGGAAGTACAGGATAAACGTCTGGGTATTATCGGTCTGGGCGCTATCGGCGTAAAAGTAGCTAATGTGGCAAAGCATATGGGAATGGAAGTGTATGGTTTTGACCCTTATGTGTCCGTGGACGCTGCCTGGAACTTAAGCCGGGATGTAAAGCATGTGCTGAATGTGGAAGAGATTTATGAAAGCTGCGATATTATCACGATTCATGTGCCTCTTCTGGAAAGCACAAAAGGCATGATTGGAAAAGACGCTATTGATAAGATGAAAAAGGGAGTGATTCTGCTTAATTTTTCAAGGGATTCTCTGGTGAACGAAGCCGATGTACTGGAAGGGATTAAAGAGGGAAAAATAAGGAAGTATGTATCTGATTTTCCGAATCCGGTAACAGCCGGCAAAGAGGGATGTATTGTAATTCCCCATCTTGGCGCCTCTACGGAGGAATCCGAGGATAACTGTGCAAAGATGGCAGTAAAAGAAATGATGAATTACCTTGAAAACGGAAATATCAACAACAGTGTAAATTATCCGAACTGCGATATGGGTGTCTGCTCCCAGGCCGGGAGAATTGCTATTTTCCATAGAAATATAGCGAATATGATTACCAAGTTCACAGCCTGCTTCGGCGATGAGGGCATTAATATTACCGATATGATGAATAAATCCAAAGGGGAAGTGGCATATACAATGATAGATTTGGAAAGCCCTGCGACAGCGGAAATGATAAATAAACTGCAGGCAATTTCAGGAGTATTCCGTGTACGTGTCGTAAAATAGGAATAGAAATATGGGCAAAAAAGGAATTATTTTATGGGCCGCAGCAGGGCTGCTTATGAGTGCCGTACTGACAGGATGCGGTCCCATGGGACAGATAAGAAATGTGGTAAATTCATCCGGAGACGGAAAAATCGAAGAGGAGACTGCCAAAGAAGATGTGGGCAGTATGAACAACGATGATGACCATATTGCCGGGGAAGAGGAGGATGCCGCCCCGGCAGTTCCTGTTTTAGGGGCGGATAACGGGCAGGGCTACGATGGCTTTGAATATCTTTACGAAGAAATTCTGACATCACATATGGAAGAAGAGGAAGAAAGCGGCAGAATAAAACGGAAAGCGGTGATTGTATATATACCCAAAGGGGAAGATTCCGGCATAAACAATGACCTTCCCGGCACTGCCTATGCCGATACCATGGGGGTTTCTTTTTATTTCAGCTTAAATCCTTATGAGATAGACGAAAAGGAGAAGAGGCCTCTGGAAAAAAAGCTGGAAGATTACGTGACCGGAATATATAACGGCGGAGTGGAAGAGGGCGCTTATGGGACGGCCTTGGAGGATATGGAAATTTCCGGGGTTCGAAAGCTGGAAAATGATGCGGCATCCATAACGGTAAAGTACTGCTTTTTTGACCAGTGGGAGCAGGAATACAGCGTATTTTATAATATCTATTATTTAAGACAATTAGAACCGGATTTGCTGGCATTGCTGAAAATAGAAATTGACAGCAGGGAAGCGACCGCAAAAACACCGGAGCTTTTAGAAGAAATCGAGGCTTTTTATGAGGTGGATTTGGAATGGGACAGCAAAGAGGCCCAGAAGAAGCTGGATAATTATCTGGCCGACATAGAAAAGAACGGAAGGGTTTTCGGTACGCTGAAATTCCGTTTCCCGGCCGGCTGGGAGATAGATGGGGACTATTCTGACTATGAAAAGACTATTTATGCGCCGGGAGGAGACAGTGACGGCGCGGGCTGCGGCATTGGTATTATAAGTGTTTATGCGGGCGGCGAGGCGGAAGAACTGATGGGCTGGCTCGGCGGCGAAGAAGATATGCAGGGATATGTGCAGGAAGCAATGGGGGAATTGGATGAATTCAGCCTGCAAAAGGCGGAAGACTGCGGGGAAACCTATATCGGAAAAACCATGATGATGGAATTTGTTTACAGCGAGGAAGGAGAAATGGCGGCCTGCAGGATGTATCTGGGAGGAAAAGACGGCTATATTTACATCATTGTGGCGATGCAATATCAGTGGCTGGAAATGAACACATTTGATGTGGCGGAAGAACTGATAGAAGATGGAACGGCGGACGGATGATATCATATCATTCAGGTGAAAACGCCCCGCAGCATGCTGCGGGGCGTTTGGTTTTGGAAGACAAAAATAGGATGTTTATTGCAGTGAGTTCGCCATGCCCGAAAACCCCTGATTTCCGCTTTCCATATCAGCTTGGAATTTTGATTCCGCTTCCACTGCAGCTTCGCTGGCAAGATCCATATAAAGAATGAAAACATCTTCCAGACTCATCCCTTTTTCTGCTGCAATTTCAGTCATGACAGGGCGCAGGGCATCTAACTGTACGGATACCTGTGTTTTCTGCGGGTCTATATCCTTTAGAACTTCCTCTGCATAAGCGCTGATTCTTTCCCATATTTTTCTGTTTTCATCTGTCATAACAGAATCCTCCTGATTGAAAGTAATACTGAGCTAATGTGCTGCCTGTTTGCAGTTACTTGTTCACACGTTGCTTGCCGTCCGCCCAGCCAGAGAAAACATTTCTTAAGGAGCCTCTCAAAAAACGCCAGCGCTTCGTAAGAGATTAAAATCTCTGGTTCTCACGAACCTAGCGTCTGCTGCGTTTT
>DNJW01000106.1:0-250 GCA_003488965.1 Lachnospiraceae bacterium
TTGATTCATAAACCAGCTATCTGATCTATTGGAATATGTTTCATTTTCTGCAGAATAAGTAAATTCAAATATAGGAAATACAGATGACTTTGTTATGTCGAGAGGTTGTACATCATCAATGCCCCTGCTGTACAACTTCTCGACATATCCCCAATTAATTGTCGTAATATATTAAATAACTTTTTCTTTTCAGAAAGAAATTGCTATTATTCCAGCATATAAATACAGCCTTGCACAAATACTGGCAAGG
>DNJW01000106.1:551-3423 GCA_003488965.1 Lachnospiraceae bacterium
AGCCTTGCACAAATACTGGCAAGGCTGTATACTCTTCTTAACAACTTCCTTTCACTTTAGCTAAATGGTTTGTGGTAAGTTGCCACCCTTGTGAATCTTCTCCATATTCACTGCCCTCCATTACACGGACGAAAGTATTTTTAAGAGCCTCTTTATATTATATTTCATATACCAAAAGCCAATCAACTTATCGGATTTCTGCCCGAATTCTCATAATTCGATTACACTCATTGACTGATGTGCTGCAATCCCCTTTCTATGCGGATTGCATGACTGGATAAAATTTCAAGTCCTACCTTTCGCAACGAAAAAGGAAACCCTGAGAAAACTGGATACTAAGGTTTCACTTTTTTGTTCTTTTATTTACATCCATAACTAGATTATTCGTCAAATAAATCTGCATGTGTGCCTATATCAATCAATGTCCTCCAATGCTTCCGCAAAACTGCTATATCTCTTCGTATTTGGGTCTCTGCTGGTTTGTTTTGCTTCCTCCATTGCATCTATCACTTCTTGTTTAAATTTAGGAATTTCCACGCTGAAAGGAAGTCCTCCGCGCATGATTGCCTGTCTCAAAAATATATTTACTGCGCTGGACATGTCCAGTCCAAGCTGATTAAACAGCTCCGCTGCCTGTTTTTTTACATCTTCATCTATTCTTATTTGAGTTTGTACAGTCGCCATATTCTCGCCTTCTTTCTCTTACATTGCATACCAATTTATTTACATTGTCAATCTATTGTATTGTTTGCTATTTTGGACATACTATAATTATAAACGGGAATTTAACTATTTCTGCGAATTTGAATAAAACGTAAGAGATTATTATGCAAACATTTTTTATCCTCTAAATTTGTAAAAAACTATTGACATCAGCCTTTATTTCAGCTAAATCAGTTGATAAAACCGAACGATTTATATATAATAGCAGCACAAAGAAAGCAATGGGTAATCTTATGTCAGTTACGGCAATAGGGCTTAAAAATAATTTTGGAAAATATCTGCTGTTATCTGCAACAGAGGACATCTTTATTACCAAAAATGGAAAAGTAATGGCAAAGCTGACAAATCCATGCCAAGACCGAGTACAGACTGCAAAATCCTTATTTGGAATCCTGCCAAAAGATGCAAATCTGGAAGAATCAAAAAAGATTATCAGTATAGCATGGTTAAGGCACTGCTTCCAAATGATTTTATTGCCTTAACAGAAGAAAAACAACCTATACTTTACCCGTCTGATTATTTCCGTTTTTTCATAAATATTACTGTTTCAGGCTTTATTGGGTTACATTTTCGGTTACACTCATTGACTGATGTGCTGAAACCTCCTTCCTATGCAGGTTTCACGATAGGACTTCTTCAAGTACGATGCCATCATTATCATACAAATCTATATACATACAAACGGCATAGTTACCAATATTCCATGGCATACCACATCGGGGCAAAATTTAAAAGTTGTAAAAAAGTTGTAAAACCAATTTCACATCCTCTGGAATGCCCATTTTATCGGGTTTTCAGAGGAAACGGCAGATGTTGCCGTGGCAGACGAATAATATTTTAATCATATCTTTTATATCCCTTCATAAGCCTTCAAGCCTTGATTTTTCAAGCTTTCTGGCGCTTCTTTCATTTTTGCTTTTTTACCCTTAATCTGTGTAATTCGTTATAAATCTACGCAAATTTATGGGCAAATGGTGTAGTAATTGGTGTAGTATATTAGTGTACTTCTCAACCTGATTTTCTCTGTTTTCCATGCATATCCGCTTCTTTGAAGTCTAAAATCTTTGCCATCTGCTCCGCTGCACGGTCATAGCTGGCATGAGTGTATACATTCAGCGTAACGCCTACGTCCGAATGTCCCATTACATACTGTAAGGTCTTAATGTCCATTCCCGCATTTGCCATATTAGTACAGAACGTATGACGGAATACATGGGGCGTGATATGTGGCAACGGTCTATCAGAATAAAGTTTCTTGTACTTCTTCATTGCCCAACGCATTTCATTTTCAATATGCAGTGCTACTTTCGGTTTATCATCTTTGTCCAGCAGAAGAAAGTTACTGTATCCGTCAACCATCATTTCTGTCTTTAATCTCTTACGGCGAGCAAGGATATTTTTCAGGCTTCGATAGACGTCCTCCGTCATCGGGATAAAGCGGCATCCACACTCTGTCTTGGTTTTCTCAACATAATACTTTCCGCCCCGTTCCCGGACAAGCTGATGATCCACACGGATTTTCCGGCTTTCAAAATCCAGATCACTTTTTGTCAGACCACAAAATTCGCTGACACGCATTCCTGTTCCCAGCAGCACGACAAATTCATCATAATACTTTGTATAGGTTTTATCTTCACGGATAAACCCCATCCATAGCTCCTGCTGTTCCTCTGTCATGGCGATACGTTTTTGTGAATCGTTTGGCACAACATCAACCAGCTTAAAATCAAATGGATTTCTGCAGATAATATCCTCATTATATGCCATCTGAAAAGCAGGCTTTACAACGCCCCTGACACTTGTAATGGTACTGTATCCTTTTCCGTCATTATTCAGCTTTATAATCCACTGCTGGGCATCCGATACCTTAATGTCCCTTATCTGCCGGTAGCCGAAATCTTCTTTCTTAATCAGATTCAGTACAAAATTGTAACCGACTTTGGTATTGTAGCGTACACCCTGCTTCAGACTGATATAGCGTTCCAAGAGGGCAATAACGGTAGCTTCTCCGGCGGCATAGTTAATCCCCTCATCAAGCTGCTTCTGGATTGTCTTTTCTTTTTCCCGCAGTTCCTTCAAATCAGAGGAATAAACAGTCTGCCTCTTCCCGTGGATATCTGTATACCGGTACTGATAAATCAGGTCTTTT
>DNJW01000235.1 GCA_003488965.1 Lachnospiraceae bacterium
GGCTGAAACAGCTTACGGACGATTTGGTGGAGGCTTCCAAGATTTCTTCGGGAAATATCTCCCTGCATTGGGAAGTCATCAATCTGGTGGAACTGGTAAATCAGACGCTCGGTGAATTTTCGGAAAAATTTGAACAAAAGAGGCTGACTCCTATGATTCAGTGTGCGGACAGCCAGATGTACATTGAGGCGGACAGCCGGAGAATCTGGAGAGTAGTGGAAAATTTATTCAACAATATTGTCAAATATGCGATGGAAGGCACCAGAGTATATATTGATATGGCGGAATTGAAAAGGGAAGACGGAAACCGGTATGTGGAGTTTTCGCTCAAAAACATTTCGGCGCAGCCTCTGAATATCAATGCAGATGAGCTGACGGAACGGTTTATCCGGGGAGATGTTGCAAGGAGTACCGAGGGCAGCGGTCTTGGACTGTCCATAGCGAAAAATCTGACGGAAGCCCAGAAGGGGACTTTTGAAATTATATTGGACGGGGATTTGTTTAAAGTAGTTTTGACCTTTGCACTGTTGGATAGAACATAATCAAAATGGCGCTGCCGGTAAAAGCAGAAAATTTACAGGCAGCGCCGTCTTTTTATTTAATAGGGCTTTTGACACCCAAATCTTAATAGGAAATTAAGACTACAGAAGACATTCTTCACGGTTATTATATTTTGCCAGCAGTTCATGAATTTTTTCTGTGGGTGTGGAGACATTTGCCATAGAAGAATCATGATTCATAAAGTCTATGATAGAGGCAAGGAATTTACTCATATCAGCCTCTACATAATAAGGACGTTCTTTCAGTTCCGGAATCTGATAGGTTAAGTTTGTGGTGACTACCTTGTCAAAATAGCATTTTTCGTAAGCTTCATCAAAGGCCTTAAGGCCGTCGGTAAAAAGACCGAAGGTACAGCAGATAAATACTCTTTTTGCATTCATTGCTTTCAGCTTCTTTGCGGTATCAATCATGCTGCCGCCGGAAGAAATCATATCGTCAATAATAATGACATCTTTTCCGTCAATGTTGTCTCCTAGAAATTCATGGGCAACAATAGGGTTTTTGCCGTTTATAATAGTGGAATAATCCCTGCGTTTATAAAACATACCGGTATCTACTCCTAATACATTGGCAAAGTATACGGCACGGTCAAGGGCGCCTTCGTCAGGGCTGATGACAACGGTATGGTATTTATCGATAATCAAATCCTTTTCCGTATGGAGCAGAGCCCTGATAAACTGATAGGGGGGAGTAAAATTATCAAAACCGGCAAGCGGGGCAGCGTTCTGGACTCTCGGGTCATGGGCATCGAAGGTAATAAAATTGGAGACTCCCATGTTGCTCAGTTCTTCAATGGCATAAGCGCAGTCCAAAGACTCTCTTCCGGTTCGCTTATGCTGTCTGCCTTCATATAAGAATGGCATAATGACATTGATTCTATGTGCTTTGCCGTATGCAGCAGCAATAAGCCTCTTTAAGTCCTGATAATGGTCGTCCGGGGATTTGTGGTTGATATAACCGTTTATTTTGTATGTAATGCTGTGGTTGCAGACATCTACAAGGAAAAATACATCCTTGCCGCGGATAGATTCATAAAAAACGCCTTTGCCTTCGCCGGTACCGAAACGGGGACAAGAAACGTTTGTCAGATAGTTGTTTTCTACATAACCCTGAAAAGCCGGGTCCTTCTTGGCAGGATTGTTGACTGTTTTCCTGAATTCAATCAGATATTTATTAATGCAGTCCGCCAGCATTGCGGCGGATTCCGTAGCAACGATTTTTAAGGGGGCAACCGGGATAGCGGCCTCCAGTTCATGTAAATTAGGCATAATGACCTCCCTTTGTATGAAAAAACATATCGTATACTCTCATTTATATCATTCTTAATAGTGACACGTCAAGAAAATTCTAGTAGAATAGATAAAAAGCAGTAAAGGAGAAACCGATGAAAACCAAAGGGCATTTGGTAAAAAAGGCAGAAGAAGGCAGTATTGCCCAGGAATTGGGAATAGAGCCGGGAGACCGGCTGTTGAAAATAAACGGGGAAGATATAGAAGATATTTTTGATTACCAATATTATATACAGGATGAGTATATCGAGGTGCTGATAGAAAAAGCGGGCGGCGGGGAATGGCTGCTGGAAATCGACAAAGAATATGAAGAAGATATGGGAATTGTGTTTGAAAACGGGCTGATGGACGAATACCGTTCCTGCTGCAACAAATGTATTTTTTGTTTTATCGACCAGATGCCGAAAGGAATGCGGGAAACCTTATATTTTAAGGATGATGATTCCAGGCTGTCTTTTCTTCAAGGGAACTATGTAACTCTTACAAATATGTCGGATTATGATGTGGAAAGGATTATTAAATACCATCTTTCACCGATTAATATTTCTTTTCAGACCACGAATCCGGAATTAAGATGCAGAATGCTGAACAACCGTTTTGCGGGAGAGGCGTTAAAAAAGGCGGACAGGCTTTGCGAGGCGGGAATTGCCATGAACGGGCAGATTGTACTATGCAAAGGGGTAAATGACAAAGAAGAGCTGGAACGGACGGTTTCCGATTTGACAAAATATCTGCCCGTATTGGAGAGCGTATCGGTAGTGCCGGTAGGGCTTTCCAAATATAGAGAAGGATTATATCCTTTGGAGCCCTTTACAAAGGAGGATGCCAAGGAAGTACTGGCTCTGGTCCATAAATGGCAGAAGAAACTATATCCTGTATATGGACTGCATTTTATCCATGCCAGTGACGAATGGTATATTCTGGCGGAGGAAGAAGTGCCGGAAGGAGACAGATACGATGGTTATCTGCAGCTGGAAAACGGTGTGGGAATGCTCCGTCTTTTATGGGATGAATTTGAAGAAGCTTTGGAAGAGGCAGGAAAATGTTTCGGAAAGGAAAAAGCCCATAAGGAAAAGAGGGTTTTGTCCTTGGCCACAGGAAAGCTTGCTTATCCCTATATTCTTTCCATGGCAAAACGTATGGAAGAACTTTACGATTTTCTGCAGATTCACGTATTCGGCATTACCAATGATTTTTTCGGAGAGCAGATTACCGTATCGGGGCTTTTAACGGGCCGGGATATTGAAGGGCAGCTGAAAGGGAAGGATTTGGGCGAAAGACTTCTTCTTCCTGAGAACGTACTCCGCAGCGGAGAAGAGGTTTTTCTGGACGATATGACGGTGAAAGAATTGGAAAAAGCTTTACAAGTCAAGGTAGATATTGTAAAATCAAGCGGACATGATTTTGTTGATGCGATATTGGGTACATGGGGGTAAGAAGATTGAAAATTGAAAATTTTCA
>DNJW01000371.1 GCA_003488965.1 Lachnospiraceae bacterium
GTTTTTGCTCTATTGGGCTTGGTGAAATGTCTGGCACTTTGGAATTTTCAGGGAATATATTGTCAGAATATTCTCACAGCTTAGTGTTTCTCAATTACCTATCTAACGCTTATACAAATAAACCGTATACGGCGCCCCCTCTGCCTCATAAGCCTTTACAAACTCAAGTCCCGCCTCCTTGGCATTGCTTAATTCAAACCTGGAAAAAATATATTTCCCGCCCAAATCCTCAAATGCCTGGGCGTCTATATAAATGTCCTTATCCTCCACCGTAAAGGATTTAAACTGGCTGACAATAGATGCATCCGTTCCGGAATAAAGGTACACCCTCGCCCCCCAGTCATCATAATAAGTCCGGCTGGCTTCCACCCTTTCCAGTGCAGGAGCAATAATCCTGCGGAAATCCTCCTTATATTCTTGAGGGTAAAAACCGAGGTAACCGTCCAGCGTGGCGATTCCGTTGTACTCTAGTACGCCGGGATGAAAACCGTAAGCCGCTGACCATTCCCCGTCATAAGCAATATCCGCTTTTATTCTGCCGAATAATTCGGAAGAATAAAATTCCTTATAATTCATCTCATCGATTTCTTTTCCTCTTAGTACTTCCAGCGCTTTGTTTTTACAAGTGGAAAATAAATCATTATATCTGGAAGGGCTCAGCAGAATCACGGTCACTGCAGCCAGCGCCATTGCGTTTGCCGCCCACCGGATTCCATACCGTAACAGTCTGCTGTTCTTCCTGTCCTTTCCCCATACCTTGTTTTTCCCACCGTCCGCCTTTCCGTCCTGCAAGGCAAACGCATACATTCTCTGAAGTACAAGAAAAAATGCCATATACCAGAGAAAAGGGCTGAAAAAGACAGTACGGCTAAACTGGAAGCCTTTTAAAGGCGGAACCAGCGTTTCCACCAGCCTGCGGAAGGCTCCCCAATTGTAAATACCATACACCGCACTGTTAAATACCAGCACAAGCATCAATAAATTATAAATATCATGGAAAATAGCTTTCCATTTCCTTTCCGCCGCATATCTTCCATTCAAATACAAAAAGTAAGCCATGCAGACCCAAAAAACGAACTTGTCATGTACGCTCTCCGCATGGAACATCCCATGCATCCACACATCCCTGCTCTGGGCAAAAATTTCCCCGGCCGTCAAATCAGCCTCCACCATCGTGGAACGGATAGTTTCCGCACCGCCAAACAGCATCACATAAAATAGGCGGTATTCAAAACACACATATCCCATTCCCAGAACAGCCAATGCCCCCATCAAAGATACCGGAGCCTTCTTATCCCTAATCCACAGCCAGATAATCCCTACTGTCAAATATGCCAGAATAAAAAAACCATGATAGGAAAAATAAGACAAAAACGGATATACAAACAATGCCGCATACAGCTTAGCAGAGGGGCTCCTGTAAATCCTCAACAGCAGATACAACGCCAGGGGAATGGAGGCAAACGGAATTCCAAAGGCAGGAAACATATTTAATATGCCGTAAGCCAGACCTGCCATCGCCGCCAACGGCTTATAATTGTCAAACTCATTCCCATACCATTCCTTTGCCAGCAGCCAGACAGCCGCCACCGCAATCAGCACCTTAAACAGATATCCTATAATATATGCCGTAAAAGAGGGAAACAAAAAGAACAGAAGCGTATAAAGAGACAGTTCGGAAGGAAGATTGTCCCTGCTGATTCCTCCCAAAAAAGGTACATCCGCACCATGGGCAAAAAAACTCCCCGTATTTTTCATCATCTGAAACTGGGGCACAAACAAATCCAGATTATCGTGCACCGCAATATAACTGCTTTCCCCCCAGAAAGCATATACCGCCGATACCGATACCAAAAACGCCCCTATGAAAATAACATACCATTTACCGATTATCTTTTTCATCATCTGTCCGTCTGTTGCTCCATTCCTTCACCGCATCATAAACCAATACCGACAAAGCCGTATAAAACAGCCCCATACCATAAATCATATAACGGGGCTGGCAGAAAATCATCGCTCCCACTACCATTGAATTTACCGCTATACCGCCCAGCACAATCTCCGCCAGCACGGTACTCTTATCCCTCTTGGCCCAGCATCCTCTTCTCCGTACGGAAACAATATAAAGTCCCAGATACAGCGCATATGCCGCTATAGCATAAATATTCAGATACCGGTTTACCCTGGCAATGGAATTGACAAAGCCCTTCCACGTATTTGCCGCATAAACCCTGATTAAATCTCCCTTTTCCTGCCCCAGAAGCGTTTTTGCCATGGCATTGCAATATGCGTCGTATTGCAGCATCGCATCCACTTCTCCATAACCATACTGCTCCGCAATATATCCCTGTACCACCGGATTGATAATGCCGTAGCCGATGGCATCATAGCTGTCCGCATAATGGGAGGACAGTTCTACCCAGCCGGACGGCGCATAATCAATTTTCAGTCCCTGCCTGTCCGCTTCGGCGGAAATTTCCTCATAAAATCCTTTCAGCACTTCATCATCAAATAATTCCCCATCTTCTTCCCCGGAGGTGTAAATCAAAGTACAGAGCATTCCCATGGAATTGCCGCAATGCTCTATCCATACCCCTCTGACCCAATAATTGTAAAGCCTATCCGTAAAACGGCAGGCAAGAAACACACCTATTGTCATGCCAAGCAACAGCAGCAGCTTCTTTCCTCTTCTTTCCTTTATTAAATAATATAAAATAAAAACCGCCGCCATCAGGCACAGAGTAACCAGCATCTGCTTTCTTAAATTCACCAGCAGAAAAGCGAAACATACCGTTCCTGCCAGATTTACCGCCTTTTCCTCCACAATATACTTATACAGCTGTATCACAAACAGCACATATAAAGAAAGCCCCAGCCCTTCCGTCATAATACTGTTGGTATAGGCAGAACTCCTGATTGCCACAAAACGGCACAAAAAAGTCACTCCAAACTGAAAGCATAAGGACAGCACCTCCAGCAGCCTGCTGCCGTCCTTATACTGCTTTACCGTCACCGCCAGCTTCCATGCCGCATAGGCCGCCAAAATACTTTGGACAATCACCACCGGCAGCAGATATCCCGCTTCTCCAAATATCCGCCGGAACAACCATAAAAAAGCAGGATATAAAGGCTCCCTTGTAATATCCATCGTCACATAGCTGGGCGTATCCTTGGCCAGAAACGGCCCGTCATAAAAAGGAAAAAAGAGATAAAAGCCTAATGCTGCCGCAAATAAGCAAATATCCCATTTGTCCCATCTTTCTTTTCTTTTTTCCCTGCCGTCAATCCGCATCATCCTGTTCCCTCTGCCCCTGAATCATATTCAGTCTGTATTCAAAATCCCGCCGGTTTTTCAGTGCCATATTGGATAATATCAGACCTGAAAAAAAGGACTGTACTGCCGCCAGCATCACAAAGCAGCATACAAACAGCGTGGGAAACTTATCTACCATTCCGGTTTTTATGAAATCAACCAGTACTGGGACAAAAAAGATTACCGACACTGCCGCCAGCAGCACCGACAAAAGCGTAAAAAAACCCAGAGGTTTATAATCTTTATACAGTCTGCCTATAGTTCCCAGCACCTTTATTCCGTCGGAATACGTATTTAACTTCGATTCGCTGCCCTCCGGCCTATCCCGGTATTCCACAATCACATTTTCAATCTGCATATTATTGGACACCGCATGAATTGTCATCTCCGTCTCGATTTCAAATCCCTTGGACAATACAGGGAAGGTTTTTACAAACCCATAACTGAATGCCCTGTAGCCTGTCATGATATCCTTAATGTCGCAGCCGAACAAGCGGTTAATACTCCCTCTTACCAGACTGTTTCCCATGTTATGGAAGGGGCGCTTATTCTCGGTAAAATATGTGGAGGACAGCCGGTCGCCCACTACCATATCCGCATTATGGTTCAAAACCTTGTCCACCATCTCGGCAGCATATTCCATCGGATACGTATCATCCCCGTCCACCATCACATAACATTCCGCCTGAATCTCCCGGAACATACGCCGGATTACATTCCCTTTTCCCTGCATATACTCATCCCGTACAACAGCCCCCGCTTCCTTTGCAATCTCCGCCGTCCTGTCACTGGAATTATTATTATATACATAAATCACTGCCCCAGGAAGCGCTGCCTTTGCATCGGCAACCACCTTGGCAATTGTCTTTTCTTCATTATAGCATGGTATCAAAACTGCAATTTTATCCATCTTTCCTCTCATTCTGCCGCAATATGCGGCCTGCTCATTATACGTTCCGCATCTGTCTTTTTGTGCCTTATAAGGTATATTTTAGCAGACTATGGCTTTTCCGTCCATCAAATATTACGTTGGGTTGGCTGCTCCGTTTACTGTCCTGCAGTCCGCATAGGTTCTTGCTGTTTACCGTCCTTTCATCCATATAGGTTCTTGTTGTTTACCGTCCGCACAGACAGAATAAATATTTCTACGTACGCCCCGCTCCCGCTTCACAAAAAACGTAACGGACACTAGGTTCGAAAATACCTCACCAAGTGCCGACGTTTTTTGAGAGGCTCCTTAAGAAATATTTATTCTGTCTGTGCTGGGCTACCGGGATGCTATACTAACTATGCAGATGGCAGTTTGTTTATCTATTACTATACTAACCTCCATGTTACTGCTTTGCAGCACCACAAATCTATGCGGAAAATGCCTGCATTTGGAGGATTCTCTTGCGTGAGAAAGATTTGTAAAGCAAGTCTTAGTACTTCTTAGCGGAAACGCCCATTGGCGTGAGCGAAAATTGCCAAAAGCAGTTAGAAGTTCTTCTCACCCTAATACAGCGCAGCTGTCTTTTGTTATGCACCAGTACAGTAGCGCAGCCAGAGAAAATATTT
>DNJW01000060.1 GCA_003488965.1 Lachnospiraceae bacterium
GTTTGTGTCTGCGCGGCATCCACAAACTTGACATGCGCAAAAAAACGCGCAGAAATAGAGTTAAATATGAAAGAAAAAATTATACGGATAATTCTAATATCTTTGGCAGTATGCAGAGCCGCTTATTTGCTAATGGAATTTGCAATGCTGATATTTGACATATATCTTCCTATAAAGATGGCATATTTAGGGAGTGCGAAAGGGAATAAAAGTGAATTGTTTGATGAACCTAGTTTTTGGTTAAATTTTCGTTACCTTTATTGTGGTGAAGGATATTATTGTTTTTTGACGCAAGAGGAATATGAATTTGAAGATAATATTCAAAACTGTCACTTTCATGATTTTGATTTCGATTTAGAAATAAAAGCTGGAAAGATGTACATTTTTTCGTATGGAGTACCGCTTAAGAAACTGGAATATATTTAAGGAATGCAAAAGGGAAGGTGGCTTAGTGCGCAAGGGTATAGGCAAAGGATTGTATAATTGGTTAAAGAAAATAACGGTTCTGATTTGTATTACGACCGTATGCAGCATTATTTTTACGTATTTTTTTGTTTCATGGTTGCAGGGTAATTATTCGTGGAAGAAAATGGAACTGGAATATATAGGTGAGATAGAATTTCATGAGCCGGATGGAGAAGAAAGTGAAAGGATATCCCCTGCAGCATCGGATGGAAGATTTATTGCTTGTATCGACAATCCGGAAGAGTATGATTTTTTTCAGATAAGGAGCGAGGATGACTGGCGATATGTTTGCCTCATATTTAACCTGGAAGAAAATGATAAGGATGGTATACAATTCGACTTTTCAGCCTACTATTTAATTGGCATCAGAGTAAGGATAAGCGATTTTCAATACATTAATGAGGAATGGATGTTGGACAGTCATTGGGTCTATACAAAAGTTGAAGAGGATGTAGGTAGTTTTGAAAAAGGCATATTGTATGTATATAAGATGCCGGAAAAAATCCGTTTATAGGATAGTCTCAAAGAAGGAGGAAGCATTTTTGAGAAGGGCATTCTTGCTGTTGAAGGCGGTTATCATGCTGTTGCTGGATATGGTCTGTATATATATTATATGCGTACTGGCGGGAAATTTTTATTATTATGTTTCTTGGCATGAGTTGGGGTTTGAATATGTGGGGGAAATGGAATATGAAGGAATAGACAGAGATAGGAAACTGTGCGGGGCAGAACCGAAGGGTGCATCCAGTACTCCGTTTCCGTTATGGGATAATGGAACTGAACCGGAGGAATGCGGGAAAAAAGGATTCTGGTTTTATAGGATAAAGGATGAAAGGGAATGGGAATACTATTGCAGCTTATTTGGAATACAAGATACGGATATGGAACTGTGTTTTGACAACCATTATGTTTTCAGTGTAAACCGAAGGCTGACACGCCTGCAGTATAATAATACAAGATGGGATGTGGAAGAGTATGGAAGCAGTGTCCGCCCGGATTTTGACATGGACAGTTATGAAGATGGGAAAATATATCTTTATCAGCTGGAAAAGGATGTAGATTTTTATTTTAATTTTAGCGATTATAAACTGGGAAGGTACAATTACAATAAAGAGCATTTCTTTATAGATGCAATAAAAGGGGAGATAGATGGCGATTATAAAGACGGATGGGAACCTTTTTGTATATGCCCTGTTCATTAGCCAGGCTAAATAATGTGCGGCAAGGGTATGTAACCGTATACAATAATCAGGAAAGGAAGTGCATATTATGGCATCTGCTTAGTTCAGGAAAAATTCTATGCTATTGATGATATCTATTCTCTGCCGGAGGGAGAACATGCCGAACTGATTGATGGTCAAATTTATTGCATGGCACCTCCCGATACCAGACATCAGAGGATATTTCCGTAGTCTGCGATAAACATAAACTAAATGACTGCGGATGCAGAATGGGGAACCGCGGAATCGGAGTAGGAAGAAGGAGGAAAAGAATGAGGGAATATCATATCAGGACAAGCCCAGTAGAGTTTTTGGCAATTCTGGAATTGAAAATGGAGAAGGAAATTAACCGGCATGGGAGGCTGGATATTATAGGATATATAGAAGACGGCCAAGAAGAAGAGTACCTCCGGCTTTTGTCGGGAGAGGTGTGGGAGAAGGTGGAAGGGATAAGCGGCAGCGGGGAACCGGAAATGCTGTTCTGGGGCATCGTGACGGGATTTTGTATTGAGACAGTGAATGACCAGAAAAAGATGAAGCTGGATATTACAACCGGGAGCTGTCTTTCCGATAGGGAGGAACATTTGCGCACTTATCAGGACAAAAATAAGACCTATGAGGAGATATTCCGCGAACGGGCGGGGGAATACAGCGGCGGAGGGGTGATTTTTACCAGACCACTAAAACGGGCGGCAGAAAAACTGCTTTTGCAGTACCGGGAAACGGACTGGGAATTCTTAAAAAGGCTGGCTTCATGGGAACAGAGCTGTATTGTGCCTGAGTTTAAAATAGCGGGGATGAAAATTTTCTGCGGTCTTCCCAAAGGAACAGAGTTTCCTTTTCCGGAACATGGAAAGTATACTGCGGGAAAGGATTTGGGGGAATATTATGCAAAAAAGAAGAGTGGAATGACAACGGTGTCGGAGGAAGACTGTCTGGAGTATACGGCAGTATTCAGGGAGAATTATAGGATTGGCGATTATACGGTAGTCAAGGGAAGAAAATTTGTTGTATACAAGGTATTAAGCAGCTATGAAAACGGCGAGCTTCTCCATCGGTGCTTTTTAAGGAGAGAGAGGGGGATAAGGATGCCTGTCATATATAAAGAAGAGATAGCGGGCATTTCTCTAGATGCTGTGGTAAATGAGGTGAAGGAGGACAGAGTGCAGGTGACGGTACTGGAAGACGAGAATCGGGGGCAGGATATCAATATCTGGTATCCCTATGCTACCGTATACTCCACACCGGACGGGACTGGCTGGTACTGTATGCCGGAACCGGGGGATATGGTACGCCTTACCGTGCCGGGACGGGAGGAAGGGGAGGCATATGTTTCCAGTTCTGTCCACGAGGCGACAGAAAGTGCGGACAGAAAGGAACCCAGCCATAAGGTATTAAAGAGCAGGCACCAGAAGGAAGTCAGGTTTACCCCGGATTCCATTGTAATAACCAATAATCAGGGAAGCAGAATAGAAATGACAGATGGGGAAGGCATTCATATTGTCAGCGCCCATTCTGTCCTATTGGAGGCGGCAGGGAATATTACAGTATCCAGCGACACCGGTTCGCTGATATTGGCTGGCACGTCAGCGGTGAATCTGCAGCAGCGGGGGACAAGCATCCAGTTGGGAGAAGGAATATCTTTCATTGGAGGAGAACTGAAAGTGCAGTAGGAGATGCAGCGCCGGGCAGTCGGACTGCGGAACAAGAGGCAGGAAGGGGAAGCGCATATGGGAAACAGAAGAAACAGGACTAGGGAATTAGCCGATGCGGCAGAAAAAATAGAGAAAGAAATCTTTGCGGAAAAAATCAGGATACTGGAAAGTAAGTATAGAAAAGAAGAATATAGGGGGAAAGTGAAAAGCGCATTCAAGGAGGTGTTTCTTGGCTGGGAAAGCCGGAACGGAAGAAGTACAGAGGATAAAACGGAAAGAAAAAGGGAATCCGGCAGTAAGGCGGGATGTATGGGAATCTGCTATTTGTACAGCAGTATACTGATGAGAACCTACGAATTTAGAATAGTTATTTACAATGAGGATTTTTATCTGGACAATTGTCCGCTTATTTATCCATGGAGGCCTCCTTGCTTTTTTGAAGCCTTTGAGGAGGATATGGAGATAGTCATGGGGAAACTCAGGAAGATTTACCCGAGGATATGCCGCTTGGAAGAGGATGCGGTCCGGTTCCGGTGTGTAGAATATTATCTTGCTTCCGTTTCGGCGCTTTGTGCAGATATGCTGGATGAAATTTGCTGTATGGACGGATTTGAGAAACTGACACGGGCGGAGGACTTTTTTGTTTTCTATGGAAGATACCTGGGTGAGGGCGAGATTTTATGCCGTTTTGCAGGCGGAAAAGAGGAAGGTGACAGTGGGTCGAAAATGATAGAAAATGCCGGGGGGACAGAGGGAAAGAAGGGGGAAGACAAGGAAAGGAAAGAGACTCCGGCAAAAAGGAAGGAATATTTGATGCTGGATTCCCCTCTGTTTTTATCGTGTTGTTTGATACGGCCAGAGAGGAAAGCGTTTCCTATTGCTGCCCCATATTAGAGGAAGGGGAGGAAGCACAGAAAAAGGGGGAGGTTCTGTACAAGGTGCATACAGACAAGGAAAGCAGTCTGCGGATACGGCTGGAACTGGCAGAAACCCTCCTTGGATACGGAGCGGCAGGAATGGAACTGGCATTCTAAATACAAAAGGCGGCATAGAGCGGAACGGTCTTTTTCCCGTCCTTGAAGCCAAAGTTTTTGGCAGAGAGTTTGACAGCATAAGCGGGTTTATAGGTTTCCATGTAGACCTTCAGGCTTTTGGCCTTGGTATTGTCTGCTGATTTAACTTCAATGGGAATAAGACAGCCGTCGCGCTGGATGATAAAATCAATTTCCGCATCCCGTCCGGATTCCCAATAGTAAGTACGGTATCCGTTAATAGAAAGCTGCACATTTACATAGTTTTCCGTCATGCCTCCCTTAAAGTCGTTAAGTTCTTCTGCCATATAGAGAATATCATGGGCAGCTAAATCTTTTTTGGCACAAAGCAGTCCCAAATC
>DNJW01000411.1 GCA_003488965.1 Lachnospiraceae bacterium
GAATGTACCCTCCTATGATTCAATCACTCCATGCTCAAGACTGCATTTCGCAATTTTACATGACTGATTACCATTACCGCAACCGCCACAGTAATTTCCTAAAAGCATAGGGCACAACCCACAATTTAAACCGCAAAGAGAAAATAATTGATTTTTCCGTTCGAACCCTTTCAAAAATACCACCCCAATTCCAAAAAAGAATAAATTTCCTAAAACTCACGCAATACCAGTTCCGTAATTCGCTGATTTTCTCCCATTGTGATCCTCTTTACTTCAGGCTCCCTCCCATAGCAGAATTCATCCCAGATACCATCCCGGATTCTTGTGCCGCCATGATAGCCATGTATGATGCGGATTCTGTACGTTCCTGTTCCTGCATTATTTAGATGTTTCTTTATCTCCCTGATTGCTGTTTCTACATCTTTCCCATGAACATCAATTTCAATAATGCCTGACACTGAATCTACCCCGTTTCTTAAGACTGTGGAATTTTGCATGGTCAACAAATTTTCTTAACCATACATTCCATTAAGACCGCTGCTTTATTTACCTGTGATTTTAATTCCATTTTATCATCTTCCCTATATATATGGGAATTACTATTTTTCACGATCTGATTTACATTCACGCCGATTTTGTTTATCTCATTCCGTAACCGCATCACTTCCAGTTCCAGCTCCTTACTCCTTGGATTCTCCGACTGATTTAAAAGCAGGTAACGGATATATTCCGATTCATTCATATTTTCAGCTTTGGAACGTTCCGTCAGGATTCTTGCGGTCTCTTCGGTCAGCTTAAAGTGTTTCCGGAGCGTGTTTTCGCTTTTTGGTCTTGCCATGTGCCTCTCCTTCCTTTTGGGGAGAGGGCGTTCTATGGAACGCCGCAAGATACGCATTTCGTGGGCACGAAATGCTAAATCTTGTCGGGGAGTACCCCGAACCCCCTTAAATCCTCCATATTTCTTATTTTAATATCAATTTCTTTGCTAGGATTTCAAAAACAATGCGCTGGATATCAAATCTTTCCTGCCGATTGCATTTCCCTCCTTTTCAGATTTCAAATTCTAAAGCCCGATAGCAGCCCATTTTTACCCTTTTTCAAGGATATCAAAAATCCCTTCCAGATAGCATTTTTTCATCAATAGAAATCAAATTCCCCACTGCGATATCATTTTCCCACGCTTCCAGATACTTTTCGCCTCTTGGATTGTATTGGGGAGTGCGTGCGGCGTCAAGCATTTTAGTCCTAGCCGAAAATGCTTGACACCGCCCACCCTCCCCAATCGTTTACAGCCAAGCGAAAAGTATCTGGGGGTATCGGCATTCGCCGCTCATCCCACTCACATCAGCGGTTTTTTTCATAATATCCCATTGTCCTGTCTGCCACCATCGTAACTTTCCGCTCTTCTTTATCCAGCAGATAGAGAACCTTCTCCTTTTCCGGCGCTGACAGGAAATCCGGCACCTTGATATTTCTATCGTTTTCCCTTTCCCCCAGTAAAATACCTGAAAGGCAGTATCTGTCCACTGCTTCAAGAAAAACTGCTATCTTTATCTCCACTCCTGCCAGTTGGGGCTTGTCATCCTCTGCCGCTTTTTCATAGGCATCCCGCGCCGCCTTTTCCATGCTTTTTAAACTGCTCCGTGTACAGGGAACCGGTTTACGGTTTACAAGAATATCCAGCATTTTATCCCATCCTGCTTTTATATATATGGGAATATTCTTGTCCAGTGAATTTACATCCCTCACAAAATCCATTTTCCCTCCTCTTACCGGAACAAAACAGGGAATGCTGAACTCCCTTGCCTTTTTTGCTGCCTCTGTCGGTATCCTCCTGTAGCCCCCGTCTTGGATCAATTGCCGGATGGCAGCCAGCTTTTCCTTATCAGAAAGCTCCGGACAGTAATTCTGTTTCGCCAATGCCTGCAAAAGCTTCCTCTCTTCCCACTCCGTCTTAAACTGATCCAAGGTCTTTTCCTCCAAATTCCGCTCCCTCCCTGCTGCCGCTTCCCTTGCCGCCGCCGACAGGGAGCGTTCATTTTCTGCTTCATAGGTAATGTTGCTTATCTCCCCACTGCCGGAAAGCATGTCACGCCGCATCTGCATCAGCTCATCAGCAAGATAACCATAACTGATAAGGGCAACCTTCTCCCCGAAAGGTCCTCTGATATACTGGTCAGTGGAAAGGCGGCACTTTTTCATCCTGCCTCTCCTGTAGTGAATTGTTAGGGATTTTCCCCTGACCTGCCGCTTTGCAACCGTCTTTGAAAGCCTGCGGTTATCCAGTATGGAAATGTCGGCTTTCCCTGTCCTGTCTTTTATATGTATGGCAAAGGTTGTTCCTCCTGGTGAGAAATAGCAAAAAGATTTTGCGATAAGGTTCTCCATGCTCTCTTTCAGGTAAATCTCCCTTTCTTTCAGGCAGAAATTCCTGTCCTGACTGGAATGGACTATGTAACGCCCTTCCCTTTGTAACATATCAAAATCTATGGGCGGCTTTCCGTCTGCCCCAATCACCAAATGCAGGAATTGTTTCATATCAACGTCCTTGATCTGGTATTCTTCCAATACTGCCTCCTTGTATGATAATATTTTCTCCCCAAAAGCAAACAGGATGCATAAAGCACCCTGTCAGATTCCCATGAGACCATCCATAAAGCTAAGGGCGGTCTCATTCAGTTCTTCGGTTTTTGGCTGTATCTCTCCCTGCTGTTGCTGCGCCGGTACTGGTGGCTGTGTATTCATCACTGCTGGATAAGAGTAAGGATAAGGAAATGGAAATGCATATGGTATCTGCGGCGTTTCTTTTTGGGATTTATCCATCTTCCTGTCAATAATCTCTTCTATTCTTTCCAGCAGTTCCTCATTTTTCATGGGCAACTGCTCCGCCCTGTCATAATATTCCACCA
>DNJW01000340.1 GCA_003488965.1 Lachnospiraceae bacterium
ATCTGCCTCCTTAAAAATCATCTGTATTATTATAAAAATAGCATGCTTATCTTTATCTAATAAAATTATACCGCGCTCTTTTACAAAAGTCAGCCTGTTAAAACAAAAAAGTATGGTTCTGTTTTTATCCCCATACTTTTGCAATTTTTTCTTCTAAACAGCACTATTTCCCATTGATTACCCGGATTAAGGGACGGAGTACCTTAAAATATTTCTGAGGCGGCTTTTTGCCAAACCTCTTGTCAAAATCTGCCCGGATCGCCTTTAAGTTCTTCCGGTTATGCGAACGGATAATTTTATACGCCTCCTCTGCCCTTGCTACATCCAGATTATGAATATCCAGTACCGTGGCAACCAGATTTACCCCGCGCTCATATTCATCCCGGACACAATGCTTTGACAGCTTTTCCCTCAGTCCTGTATCATCCCTGACTTTCAGATACCACTCCCGTCCGGTCTCCTGCCCCAGAAGCGCAATAAGTGCTTGATACCATCCTCCCAAATCAGTAACCGGCACAGATTTGGCAATCTTAACTACATACTGTTCCTCTGTCAGATTTTCCTGCCCGGATTTTTCCAAAGTACAGGCACTTT
Source organism: Lachnospiraceae bacterium (assembly GCA_003488965.1). GTDB lineage: Bacteria > Bacillota > Clostridia > Lachnospirales > Lachnospiraceae > Kineothrix. The sequence continues at coordinate 595 of DNJW01000340.1, forward strand.
CCATGACTGCCTTTGCAGAAGTACAGGCTTTCTCCACCTTATCCTGTTTTTTCTTTGCCTTTTTCTTTTTCCCTTTCTTCTTTTTAGGCTTTTTCCCATCCGTGGCTGCAAAACCTTTCTGACAGACTTTAATTCCACGGCTCTGCCAGAAATCTATGGCAGTCTGGTAATCCTTATCATTAGAATAAATATAAAATGGGGATTCCGGATGTTTGGCAATCAGATAAGCCAGCACCCCCATAAGCTGATAATCCAGCGCATTATTTCCGGCTGCACATTCCAGCCAGACCATCCGGGGATTATGTACCTGTTTTATCAGACATTCTTCTAAGTGTTTGGAGTGGTATTTTGTATAAAATAAGATGATTCTATCCTTCCTTTTTATTTTCTGCAACAGGCCAAACCACCTGTCGCCAACATTTTCCGTATCTACCAGATAATATTTCCTGTTCAAATCCATTCCTCCCATTTTCTTCTTAAGCACCATAAATTATAACATTCTTACTATTGATTATAAAAGAAATGGAAATCATATACAAGAAAGACTTTTCCAACCAAAAAAGAGGTATGCTGTTACACATACCCCTTATTAAAAAATACGGCATTCCCTATCTGCTTTTCTCTACTTCCTGCTTTACCGTCTGCCCTGCTGCCTGAACCGCCTGTTCAGCCCCATGCTCCCTCCGGTACTGCTCAAACAGTTCCGCACCATACTCCGGCTGCGGTTCCGCCACCGCACATTCTGGTAATAGGTTTTCTCTCTGGCTACTCTGTTCCTGCTGCCTCTGGCATTCCCCCACAGCTTTCTCCAAATTGTCCATCCTGTCGATTGCCCGATCCACCTTATTTTTGATGGCATCCAGTTTTTTCCTCACGCCGGTTACCTGCGTGATTTTATAAAGCGCTCTCTTACCCTTCCGCTTTGCCGCATCCGCAATCTTCCCTGCCCTTTCACAGATTTTCTCTCTCACTTCCTTTACCTGCTGTTTGAGGGAATTGCACTGTTTCTGTAAAATATCTGCGGTTTTTTGCAGGCTGTCCTTCACATGCTTTGATATGGTGTCCTCTTTCATGGACACCAGTTCCTGCCGTACAGACTTTATTTCTTCCGTCATGGAAACGATCTGTTGTTCCAGCGTTCCCACATAATCACACATCTGCTTTACCTGTTCTGCCTGTGCGTTCATCTGGTTCTTAGCCAGTAACTCCAATAATTCCACAATGCGGCTGTCATTACTGATTGACTGTCCTTCTGCCAATCCCATCTCTCCTTTCATCATTGCACCGGAACCGGAGAGACAAACATTCCCCGGCTCCGGCATATTAAAACTCCGCACCTTATTATCTGGTAGGCAAATCCATATCCGGGAAATCCTGTGCCGGCATAAAGCCTTCTTCCTGCCCCCTGATCTGTTCCTGCACTTCCGCCACTGCCTTTTCATAGGCATCCGTCAGCAGGGTATTCAGTTTTCCCCGGAACTCCGCTGTAACAGGGAAACAAATGTCCCGGTACACACTCCGGTTATTCTCATCAATCTGGTTTGTCTTGTAGGAAGGCATGGAGACAAACAGACCGTTCTTCCCCATGATGAGGCTGACGTTGCTGACGGCAAAACAGTCGACAATATAAATCCTTGCAAGCCCCCGGATGTTACTGTTTTCCTTTTCAAAGGGCGTGACCGCCACGGTAAAGGGCAGCTCCATGTCCTGTGCATCCCCCACAAGGTACTTATTCTGTTTTGTCTGCTGCAAATTTTCCAGTGCAAGAAGGATATTTGCCTCCAGCTCCCCGCGGAACTCCTTTGTCGTCGGGTAGCAGATGTCTTTTCTCTCCCCGTCCCCGCTTTTTGCGTAATGTGGCATGGAAATATACAGCTGGTTATCCCTGTTTGCCAGAATCGTGATGTTGCTG
>DNJW01000125.1 GCA_003488965.1 Lachnospiraceae bacterium
AGATTTTAATGTTATGCAAATTATAGCATCTACAGTAGTGAAGGTTTTTTCTATACTGGAGAGCAGACTGAATCAGAGGAATAAATTAATCGGAATAGAGATTTTTTTTCTAATAGTTGGAGTTATTGTATGGTTGTATTTTTTTATATCGGACTATTTTTTCTCTGGAGGAAGTATTGGTAAAAAATTGCTGGGTATTAAGCTAGTTTGTGAAAGACAAGGGCTGTTATTGCCTATAGCGTTAAAGCATTCCGTTGCAAAAACAATTGCTTGTTGTGTATGTCCGGTAACGGCTGTTTACTATTTGTTTACAAGACGGCTGCCATATGACAGATGGCTGAAGCTGGAGATTATTGATAGGTAAAACCGGAAGACAAGCTGGGAATGGAAGACGAACCGGAATATCGCAAAAATAATAGGGGTAAGAACAGATAGGGAAAGGAGAGGGGCAATGTCGGCTGTTACAGTAGGAGAGATAAAAATAGAATCGGGGGTTGGGATAGATGCCATAAACGAAATGAGGATGGAAATAAAGAAAAACAGTCATGCTTCCATTCACATAGAAGGAATAATTCCAGAAGAGGAGGGGGACAGTATATTGTTCCGTCCGCTGCTGCAGGAGAAGCTGCGGGTATGGATAGGGGAGGAAGTACTTTTTAACGGAAGAATAGCCGGAATACATATCCAAAGGGAAGGAAACGTGTATGAGGTATCCCTTGACGGGATTTCCGCCACACAGATATTGGACGGAGAGAAAAGAAATAGGACGTTTCAGAATACTGGAAGCACTTATCACGAAGTGATGGAAGAGGTTTTAGGAAATACATCAGGAACTGGTCTTATTTTTATGCCGGAGGACATGCCCATAGGAATGCCCTTGTACCAAATAGAGGAAACGGACTGGGAATTTGTTTGCCGTCTGGCGAGCCATTTGTCTGCTGGAATTTTTGCGTCTGTCTTGTCAGAGGGCATCAAGATTTATGCAGGCTTGCCCAGCGGAAAGGTATGGAACGGGGACAAGGCGGATATCGTAAGGCATAGAGCGTATATGGACAAGGAAAATAGGTGTCTTTGTCTGGATATCGTTTCCTATGAGAACTGGAAGATTGGCGACTGGCTGGAATGGCAGGAGAAAAGGTATGCCATTATAGAAAAAAACTGCTGCCTGAAAGGCGGGCTGCTCTGTTTCGGCTATAAGATTTCCCAGAGAAGGGCAGCTGCGGTCAGGAAATATGGAAATCCTTATCATGGGGGGCTTTTGCTTCCGGCAAAGGTACTGGATGTGAAAGAGGAAGCGATAAGGGTATGCTTTGAGATGGATAAGGCACAGAAGCCGGAGGAAGCATATTGGTATCCGTGGAGGCCGGAAACAGGGAATCTGATGTACTGTATGCCGGAGAAGGGAGAAAGGGTATATATCAAACTTGGAAATTGTGAAGGGCAGAATGCCGCAGCAGTGTATGGGGTACATGGCAACGGCAAAGGAAACCCGGAAATGAAGCCGGAAAACCGTTATTTTACAACGACAGATGGTAAAAGAATGTCCTTGCTGACGGATTCGCTGGCATTTCAGGATTTAAGACAGACAGAGCAGCTGGAAGTCAGACTGGACGATAATGCGGGGATAAGCCTGACAAGCAATAAAGGGATGCTAGTGTCGGCAAAGGAAAACATAGGGTTAAAAGGGGAGAATATTTTCATACAGGCACCTCAGGAGTTATCCATTGTCAGAAGGAATGTATTTTCTCCTACGGTTATCAATATGTGCAATGGATTTGATTCTGTGGGAGTTACGAATGAGGTAACGATGGCGGGAGCAGGAGATGCCAGATTTCCTGTTTTTCATGATGCAGAAGAGGATACGGAAGAGGGATACAGTTTGAACGGCATAGAGAGGGACATTATTGCTTCTACGCCTGGTGCAGGATTTGTGACAGGATTGGAAAGACAGATAGGGGCAGCAGTGGTAAACCGGGTGATTGGAGAATAGTGGATATGCTGCTGCCTATAGGAGTGCAATTGGAAAGGGGATATAAAGAGTATGAGCAAAACAATACAGTCGGGCGGTATGGGGAAGAATCCGGCTATTGAAAAGATAAACCAGCTGAATGCGGTGAGCAGCCGTATGCAGGCAGCCGCAGAATTGGAAAAGAGAGCATTGCATGCAAAAAAGGGCAGGATGAAAGAAGTGTTGGAAAAAAGAAAACGGATTGTGGAGGAATATGCTATCAGTTTCAAGAAAGGAAGGGGAAATGAATCTTCTTTTTGACAAGGATGCAGAGGGAAGTATACAAGATACGGTAAAGATGTGCACATGGGAGCTGCTGGAAGGGAAAATACTGCTGGAGCTTCCAGAGGGAATGGAAAAGATGCCGGCAGAACGGCAGGAAAAATATTATCCATATGAGGGTAGACCGGAAATCATACTGGAACATATGGAATGTGACGTACAGATAACCTTTCAGATGTTAGAAAAAAAGCTGAAACCAGAGGAAGTCTACAAGGCTGTCCATGAGATATACAAGCTGATAGACAAGGCATTTCCTAAATATAAAAAGACAAAGATATATCTTGCGGATGATGGAGAGGTAGAGATAGGGTGGTTTTTGATGGAAATGGAAGATGGGGGAAAGGAACATATGAAAGCGGTATTTTCTGCTATGGAAAAAATAGCACTCCTGACAGTCACTTACAAAGAAACGGAAAAATGGAAGTGGAGGGTTCTGGGGCGTGATATTCTTGCATCAATGCGGCTGGAACCGGCATATGAGAACAATTCTAAAGGCGGTATTTTATGGAACAGATAGACAGCAATGATTTTGACAGTTTCCTTCTGCTGATGGAGCAGGAATTTGGCAGTGATGGAAGCAGGAGGGAAAAACCCATGCAGGAGATTGATACCGGGCTTGGATTTAGGGTGGATATTCCGCAGGATTTTCAGAAAGCAACCTTGGAAGAGGCAACGGCCATTTTCTGGGAAAAAGAACGTCCGCCTATACTTTTTCTTGCACCAGACAAAAGAGCAGGCATTGCTTTTCAAAGACTGGAGAAGAATATAGAGAAGGAACAGTGGATGGAAATCGTACGGCAGGCAATATATCAGGCGGATAACCGGACAGTATTCTATGAAAACGGCATGATTGGGAAAGAAGACGGGATACCGTGGATGGAGTTTAAAAATTTTGTTTCAGGAGGACGGGTATATCATCTGGTATTCCTTTTTCGAACGGAGGGAAGAACGTTTATGGGAACGTTTTACTGTGTATTCGAGGATTATACAGAATGGAAAACGGCAGCTTTCCGGATGCTGCAAAGCATGGGGAAAAGGCAGAGGAAGGAATAGATGGTGACGGTAATTTGCAGGAGATATGGCAGGAAAAGAATATGAAAGAAAAAATTAAAAAAATTATACGGATAATTCTAATATCTTTGGCAGTATGCAGAGCCGCCTATTTGCTAATGGAATTTGCAATGCTGATATTTGACATATATCTTCCTATAAAGATG
>DNJW01000213.1:0-155 GCA_003488965.1 Lachnospiraceae bacterium
CTTTCCAACTTATCCACTAATATCTCAGTAATAATTACCTTTTCTGTATATTAACTGCTATCCGAATCTTCATATTTATTGCAAAAACCGTAAGGAAACAAACCATATATGCAAACAATCTTTACTTTTAACTCTACGTTAAAGCTAAAACGCTA
>DNJW01000213.1:445-3433 GCA_003488965.1 Lachnospiraceae bacterium
TTAAAGCTAAAACGCTAAACCAACTTTTTAATGTATTCTCATTCACCAAATAATATTTATACAACCATATCTTTTTACACACAAAATAGCACTATCCTGCCAACAGAATCAGATACTTCCTACCTTCAGCAATGATCTCTCTCCACATTGAAATAACCTTTTGTCCTACTGTCAGGTGAGAATTAACAAATTTATTTCTTTCCAGACAATCACAAATTCTCCTTCACTATTAACGTAGATAACATCAATCATCTGATCTACTTTCTCTTTCGTAAGGCAATTCAGTTCCTGCTGTTCGCCTTTCCCTTCCCATTGTCTTCTCTTTTCACTCCCTCCTTCCTTCGCCCTCTGAATCTCTTCACATATCATCCGTTCCTCTTTCCTCAACTCCCCTACCTTACTCAAATACTCATCCCTATCCACTTGCTTCAATTTGAACTGTTCATACAAATACTGCTTTTCTACTTTTAAAGCATCCAGTTTCTTTTCCAGCAAAGCACTTTTATTCTTTTTCTTTACACTACTATTTTTTAAAGAACCGTTGCCCTGTTCCTGTAATTCCTTCTCCCCGCATTCCTGCTCTTTACGCTGCCCCTCCAATCTCTGGTTGATGTATTTTAAAACAACTTCCTCTGCCTCCGGCTCCTTTATTCTTCCACTAAAGCATCCGCCACCTTCCTTATATTTCTCCTTCTCACAGATAAAATAAGGCACTTTCGTACAAGTAATCCGATTCAGGCTTCTTTTACAGTTCCCACATCGTAGTTTCCCAAGCAAAATACTTTCCTGCTTTCCCTTGTGTTCCTTTCCCTTCTGGCATCCCCGACACCTTATCACTTCCGATGCCTTCAAAAACTCCTGCTCTGTGATGATCGCCGCATGCCTGCCTGAAACACATATCCTTTCTTCATCCGCTACCCGCTTAAACTGTTTTCCTCCAACTTTTGTCACCCTATATTTTCCATTTACCACCGTTCCAAGATACACCTTATTTTCTAATATCTTCAGCACCATTTTACGATTCCAGTAGCCTTCACCATCCAGGATGTGGTACTGCATTTTTTCACGATTCTTATACTGTCCCGGTGTTGGTATATGTTCCTCATTCAGTTTTATTGCTATCTTTCCAGTGCTGTACCCATTGCATGCAAGCTCAAAAATCTTTCTCACATAATTTGCCGCCTCTTCATCCACCGCCAGTACCTTCTTATTGTCAGAAAAGCGATATCCAAAAGGCGGTCTCGGACCAATGAAATCTCCCCTCTTTCTTCTGATCTTTAGAGCGGAGCGCATCTTTACAGACAAGTCCTTGCTGTACATATCATATAAGAAGCTCTTAAACGCTATCTCAATCCCTCCGGTAGTTCCCTCATAATCAGCGCTGTCATATCCATCACCCAACGCAATAAACCGGACACCCATAAATGGAAAAATCTGTTCCAGATAATCCCCGACCTCTAAATAGTTCCTGCCAAATCGTGAAATATCTTTGACAACAATACAGCATATCTTTCCTTCCCTGACCATTGATAACATCCGTTTTACCGCAGGTCTTTCAAAATTCGTTCCACTATAGCCATCATCCACAAACTCAATTCTCTGTGTTCCGGGATACAGATTCTTATCGCTTAAATACCGGGTAATCAAGTCCCTTTGGTGAAGGATACTGTTACTTTCTTCTTTTGCATTATCAGACACCACATCCCCATCTTCCATAGAAAGCCTTAAATATTCAGCTACAAACCTCTCTTCCACATTCATCACTTCCTTTTTTCTCTTCGGTCTCTATCTGCGACATTAAATAATCATACTCATTTCTGAACCGAAATCTGATATGCACACGTTTATCTCCAAACATTTCTACCTTTTCCAGCAGCTCCACCGCCATATCCCTTGTCAGTTCCTCCGCTCCCTGAAAATGCAGAAAAGCCTTCATCCATCTGTTTGAACCATTCATGCATTGCTCAAAATCCGCCAGTTCCTTTTCTTTTTTATTAAGTTCCTCTTCAAGTTCTGCAATCCGCAAGGCATATTTTTCTTTTGCTGCCAGAAATTCTTCTTTTGTCAAAATTCCCTGTTTCATATCTTCATAGATATTTGTTTTCAGATAAATATATCTTCCTAATTCTTCCTTTGCCTGCGCCCTTTCCTGCTTTCTTTTTTTTAGCTGTAAAGCACAGCGGCCCACCTTCTTCATCTGTTCTATCACCGCCTTTACTTCCACAGCCAAGTCTATTTGTAACTTAATCTGCCGGAATACCGTATCAAAAATCTTATAATCAACAATAGAAGAAGTGTCACATTTTATCTGGGAATAATTGTAGGCAGAGCCGCAATAGAAATAGTATTGTGCTTTTCCTTTCCGCACATCCTTATTTCTTCTCAGTACATGATGGCAGATACCGCATACCAGAATCCCTTCCAGTATGTTTTCATACCCTGTTTCACCCTGTTTATCCTGCCATGCCCTCCTGTTCTTTTCCCTTATCTTCTGTATACTGTCAAAGGATTCCCTGTCAACGATTGCAGGATGGGCATCCCTGGCTATTTCCCATGATTCTTCCTTCCTTTTCCCCTGCTTTTCTTTTGAATAGATAGAACAGTTATATTTCCCCTGTACCAGATCCCCGATATAAACCCGGTTATATATAATCCGGCTGACTGCCTGCGGCTGCCACAGAATATGACTGCAGTCCTTATATTTTTTCACTCCACGTTCTCCTGCATATCTGCTTGGCGACGGTATTCCTTCCTGATTCAATACTTTTGCTATCTCATAAAAACTATTCCCCTGCATTTTCATGGAAAAGATGCGCCTGACAACAGCAGCAGCCGGTTCGTCAATCACAAAATGGTTCTCCTGCAAAATATAACCATATGGTGCCATGCTCCCAATAAACTGCCCTTGTCCCTTTTTTGTATTAAAAGACGCCATAATCTTTTTTGATATATCCTTGGAATAATAATCATTTGCAAGGTTTTTAAATT
>DNJW01000211.1:0-538 GCA_003488965.1 Lachnospiraceae bacterium
TTCATACAGATTTACACCAAAAATTTTCTTATTTTCAAGAATTGGTTTCAGCCTTTTTTCTACACCGCAAACCTCACCCAGCTTCACATCTGCAACATAGGGACAAACCGTATCAAGCATCGGATCCGGACTTAATTCAAACGTATTTCCCATATCATCCACTGCCATCAGATACCGGAGCCAGCCTGCAAAGACCAATGGAATCATTTTCAAATCCGCTGTGTTTCTTTCTTCTGAATCTCTATAAGCCTTTATCGTCTCCCCAAACCGGATTGCAAGTTTTTGAGAGGTATCCGTTGCGATCCTCTGTGGAGTATCCGGCATAAAAGGATTAGGAAGTCTGACATTTAACACAGTATCAATAAATTCCTTTGGATTCAACACTCCCGGATCAACCACTACCGGAAGCCCTTCTTCATATCCAATCATTTCAATTAATTTCTTCAATTGTTTATCTTTCATTTCATCGGAAATCTTTGTATATCCCAGCAGGCATCCATAAATTGCCAGTGCAGTGTGAAGAGGATTCAGGCAGGTG
>DNJW01000211.1:866-3065 GCA_003488965.1 Lachnospiraceae bacterium
GGATTCAGGCAGGTGCAGACTTTCATTCTCTCAACCTTTTCAACCGTTTCCCTGTCTGTAAATATCACCCCGCCCTTTTCCAGCGGCGGACGTTCATTAGGGAATGCGTCCTCAACAATCAGATATTCACATTCCTCTGCATTAACAAAGGGCGCAACATAAGTATTTTTAGAGGTAATAACCGGCTCCAGTCCCTGAATTCCATCTTTATTCAGAATTTCTTCTATATAGGCATCCGGTCGGGGCGTGATTTTATCAATCATTGTCCATGGAAAGGAAACCTTTTCTTTGTTATTGATATAAGCCAGAAAACCTTCCTCTGCCTTTCCATTTTCTGTCCACTTTCCGGCAAATGCATTAATTGCCTCAAACAAACGGTCTCCATTGTGGGAACAGTTATCCATACTTACCATGGCAATTGGTTTTTCTCCATTTAGGAAACGGGTATATAAAAGCGCTGCCACTTTTCCCATATAGCTTACAGGTTTTTCAGGTCCTGATATAAAGTCAGTCATCACTGCCGGAAGAATTTCCCCTTTACTATCTGTCAGGCTATAGCCTTTTTCCGTAATAGTAAAGGAAACCATCTGAAGAGATTTCTTCCCGAAAATCTCTTTAAGGTGTCCAAACTCCATATCATTTCCAGAATCCAAAATACAAGATTCCACAACGCTTCCCACTACTGTTTTCTCAATATTTCCATCAGCCTTCAACGTCACAAGAATCGAATAATCATCATGAGGCCGATTCATTTTTTCTATTATTTCATAATCAAATCCTTCAGCAACAATCAGCCCCCGTTCCATGATCCCTTCATTTAAGAGATCCTGCATTACATTTGCCTGAAAGGCCCGAAAAATATTCCCTGCACCAAAATGAATCCAAAATGGATTTTCCTTAGTGGAATCAGCTACTTTCTGACGGTCAAACCGGGGAAGCTGATAGCCTTTCGCTTCCCACTGCGCTTTGCTTTCAAGTCCCTCTTTATCCAGTCTCATTTTTTCCCTTCTCTCTACCTTTTTTCAATATTTTTATATCCTTTATCAATCGCTTCCCAAAGTCCGTTCAAATAAGCCGCTCCCAATGCCCTGTCATACAGACCATATCCTGGCATTGCAACTTCATCCCAGATCATGCGCCCATGATCCGGCCGGATAGGACCTGTGAAGCCAATATCATACAAGGCTTTCATAATCTCATACATATCAAAGGAACCATCGCTGGAAAGATGCGCTGCTTCTTCAAAATTAGTAGGCGTAATAAACTTTAAATTTCGTACATGAGCAAAATGGATTCTGCCTTTTAATGAACGGATCATATCAGGAAGATCATTCTCCAGATTCGTCCCATAGGAACCGGAACAAAATGTCACTCCATTGTGCGGATTATCCACCATTTTCATCATGCGGAGAATATTATCTTTATTGATAATAATGCGTGGAAGTCCAAATACGCTCCATGCCGGATCATCCGGATGGATTGCCATATTGATATCATACTTGTCACAAACCGGCATAATTCTCTCAAGAAAATATTTTAGATTTTCAAACAATTTTTCATCATCAACGTCTTTGTACATTTCAAACAATTCTTTCACATGAGCCATACGTTCCGGTTCCCAACCCGGCATTACGGTTCCATTCATATCCCCCGCAATGGATTCAAACATTCTCTCCGGATCAATTGCATCCACTGCTTCCTGAGTATAGGCAAGCACCGTTGATCCGTCTTCCCTCACGCGCGCCAGCTCAGTACGCGTCCAGTCAAATACAGGCATAAAATTATAGCATACCAAATGGATATCTTCCCTCCCCAGATTCTCAAGCGTCTCAATATAGTTTTCTATATACTGCTCCCTTTCCGGTACACCGGTTTTAATTGCATCATGAATGTTTACACTCTCAATACCTGAAAGATTAAGCCCTGCTGTCTCCGCCTCTCTCTTCATGGCATGAATACGTTCTCTGCTCCACACTTCTCCGGGCGCAGTATCATATAATGTTGTAATAATCCCTGTAACTCCGGGAATCTGGCGGATTTGCTTTAAGGTTACTGTATCAAATTCAGAACCATACCACCTTAATGTCATTTCCATAACTATTTCTCCTCCTTTACTTTAATAATTATTATTTTACCTGAATTAATAACATCAAATGTTCTCTAATTCATTTTTTTATTTATTTATTCGTGAAAACATTT
>DNJW01000089.1:0-267 GCA_003488965.1 Lachnospiraceae bacterium
GATATCTATTATTTTGATAATGGCATGTTAATAAAATTATAGACCGTATAGATGAAAGCATTCCAATTCAGTTTTTCCTGCCCAATTTATTTTGTGGTATAATTTGTTGCAGTTTTTTTCTAGGAGGAGATATGGAAAATGAATGCATATATGAAGTATTTAACGGAAATAATTCCCGAAAAAGACAGTCTTAAACTGATAAAAACTGAAGCAGAGAAATATTACAAATCACATTCTCTTGATGACTGTTTTCATATGGGGCTTGAA
>DNJW01000089.1:556-2775 GCA_003488965.1 Lachnospiraceae bacterium
CTGTTTTCATATGGGGCTTGAACTTTATCAGTCGGATAATTTTCAAATACAAGAGGTGGGGATTTTTCTTTTGGGATATTCTGCACATCACAATACCGCTGCACTATCCTTTTTGAAAGATACCGTTAGCCAACATGATAGTTGGAAAGTACAGGAAAGTCCGCTGTTATGATATCAGAAGATATCAAACGAATAAGAAAAGGAGTTTAAAATATGAGTACTGCTTATTGGATATGGTATCCGGGAGATTTTGAATTGTATCATGCTATGAAACAGAATTTCAGCCGGATTGAACGGGGATGCGGGTGGCCGGCATTTTGGAAGAGCGAAGGATTCAGAAACCGTGTCGTCTTTCGGAAGGAATATGGGCTGGAAAAGGAAACCGCCTTTTGCGTTTACTCGAAAGCAGTCGGTTATGTTCTTGCCGGAGACAGGAAATATCCTTTCGGGGAAAGGATTGTCTGCGGTCCGGGCCAAATTAGAATATCGGTTCATGCCGCCTGCATAGAAACATTTCCCAGTGTATACATCAAGGGGAATGTGATTTATTCGGACAAAACCTGGCAGGCGGAGGATTACGGAGCTGCTCCGGTAATGGCCGGATACAGCAATCATTTTACGCGGGAAGAGCAAAACCCCTCTGTTTGGATTTACCGTGAAAAAATTTATCTGCCGGTCAGTGCGGAGGTTTGCGGAGACGGTATTTTGTATGGATTTGAGACAGAACTTACGGCTGTTTTGGAAATAACATATAAGAAGGGATATCGTCCTTTAAGGGTTTATTGCGGTGAGTCGCGGGAAGAGGCCTTGGATAGGGAACACTGTTATTATAGCTGGGAGCCGGAGCCGGACACGGGCAGATGCCCCAGATGTGCGGTACGGTATGCTTATATCCCGGACTGTGGGGAAGAAGAGGTGGAGATAAAGGCGGTTCACCAGTATGTAGATATTCCTGTACGTGCAAGATTTGTGAGCAGTGATAAGCTGATAAACAGGATATGGTCTGTGGCAGAGCATACTTTTAGCTTGTGCAGCGGTATTTTCTTTATTGACGGGATTAAAAGAGATAAATGGATATGGGGCGGCGATGCCTATCAGAGTTTCTTTGTGAATCAGTATCTGATGGCTGATGCGGATATTAACCGCCGTACCCTTCTTGCCCTGCGCGGCAATGACCCGATGACGACCCATATTAATACTATTTTGGACTATACTCTTTACTGGATTCTCAGCATTAAAATACATCATGAAGCTTATAATGACCTGGAGTTTTTGGAACAGGTATTTCCTAAGATGTGTTCGCTGATGGAATTTTGCGAGAGCCAATTGGACGGACATGGATTTATTGTAGGGCGTAAAGGAGACTGGATTTTTATTGACTGGGCGGATTTGGATAAGGAAGGAGCGCTGTGTGCGGAACAGATGCTGTTTGCCGAATGTTACAAGACGATGGCTGTGCTCGGTCGGTGTCTGGGAAAAGAGACAGCCGTATATACCGCCTATGAGAAAAAATATGAGCTTCTCAAGAACAATATCAACGCATTTTACTGGAACAGCGAAAAAGGGGCGTATATTGATTCCTTTTCTTCGGGAAAAAATCATGTGACGAGACATGGGAATATATTTGCCATATTGTTTCAGATAGCCGATAAGGAAAAGCAGGAACAGATTGTGGAGAATGTACTTCATAATGATGCGGTTCCGCAAATTACAACGCCGTACTTTAAGTTTTTTGAAATGGACGCTTTGTGCAAAATGGGATATCTGGAAGAAGTGCTGATCCGTATCCGTCAATATTGGGGCGGTATGCTGGAACGGGGGGCGGTAACATTTTGGGAGGAATACGACCCCGATGTGCCGGAAGCAGAACAGTATGATATGTATGGGGACAAATTCGGCAAAAGTCTGTGCCATGCATGGTCGGCAAGCCCGATTTATCTGTTGGCGAGATATTTTGTGGGCTTGGAGATTACAGACCCGGTAAAGGGCGGGTACGAGCTTCATCCCCATCTTGAGTATTTTGACAGTCTGGACTGTATTTTGCCTGTAGGGGATAAAAATATTCATGTGGTTTGGGACGGGAAAGAACTGACTGAATATACTCTGTGCTGAATACGCAGAGAATCAAAAATTATTATTGGCTTTTTAATAATTCCTGCCAATTTTTTGTAAATCCCATAGTAGTTTTATCTGTATGAGGATATTTTTCAAAAAGTTGT
>DNJW01000089.1:3069-3244 GCA_003488965.1 Lachnospiraceae bacterium
GCTAAATTATTTAAAAAGTCTATCCAATGCCATATATAGCAGCAATTTGCTTTTTGTCTGTATTCTTCATATTTTTATAAAATTTTGACAGAGTTCCAAAACTAAGGATTTCGACTAATGCGTAGAATGGAATATCGCCAGCTTCATAATTATTCATAAAATTTTTAATGAAGGG
>DNJW01000258.1:0-1112 GCA_003488965.1 Lachnospiraceae bacterium
ATTATGCCATAGAGAAAATAGCAGGATTTGTTTTTCCTATATTTTTCATTTCTTTTATGCTAATGCCTTTTACATTTGAAACTTCTGCTGATGAATATGCACATAACCTCCACATAGAAGAATTAAATAACCAGCTACTGGAAACTAAAAATAAAGAAGAGAGCGCAGCAATTAATGTACTAATCAAAATGGAAAATAACAAATGGGAAAAAACTCAAGCCTCTTCCGCGTACCATTTTAGGTGTTTGTTTAAATATTACTGTCAGAGACTGTTTATAATATCTTATATGGTTCTTTTTTTGTGTGCAGTAGCATTTTTGATAGCCAAGGCATATTATAAAACAAGAGATGCTGCCTGTCCAGACTAGAGACAGAAAGCCGTTATTTCCTTACCGTTACCCGATAATGGTTTTCTATCCCTTTTCCATTAACCAGAACCACTTCATAAACAGTTGATGTTTTTTCTATTGTAACATCAGCTGTCTTCTTTTCCTGCCTGTTTTTATAGGCATTCAGGCTAATCAGATATGAAATTATTAAGACAGCCGTTGCTATTGTTGCCATCCAGCCCTTGTAAATCCCAAATTTATCTCCATTATATCCCCAGAGCGTAACAACCAGAACAAACGGCTGCATCACCATCTGGAAGGTTTCATCCTCTTCATTCCTGCATGTAAAATAGCACAGACTCCAGATGCCCGCTCCAATAACAACGCTTACATAAAGCAAAAAGCCTATGGTATCTATCCCCTCTGGCAGACAACCTAATCCTGTAATAACACAATACGCGGGAAACGCTAACGCCATGCTGATAAGCAGGAAACAAATAAACCCGCCCAGCGTAGCCTCCCTCTTAGGCTTCTTTCCGCATCCATGCAAAAACGGCACCGCGGTCAATAAACCAGAAATCATAGAAGGTAATTTCCATGTCCGTTTTTTATCTGTTTCTTTCGTACTCATAAATTCCCCCCTGTTCCTTACTGGTTTCCTGTTTCATTAAACATATGCAATATATTACACATATTATCATACTGCATATGCTTTTTCAAGCATAACATATTCACTTTATTACTAATAGCAATTACTTACATATGTTTAATATTTTGCTTACA
>DNJW01000258.1:1263-5750 GCA_003488965.1 Lachnospiraceae bacterium
TATGTTTAATATTTTGCTTACAGCCTACAATAAGGACATAGGAGGTATTTCCATGATTAGCTACGATAACTGCTGGGAAACAATGGCCAGAAGGGGGATTACAAAATATGCACTAATCTATCACTACGGCATCAGCAGCAATACCCTCCGCCGTATGTCACATGGGGAACCCATTACCACATCCACAGTCAATGAGCTGTGCCTGATCCTGCACTGCCTGCCGCAGGATATTCTTTCCTTTGAAATTACGGAAGAAGAGAAGGCATTTCAGGAACAGCGGGAACTGGAAATTGCGGAAAAGAAAAAGAAATGATATATAATAAGCCATTCATTCCCTTCCTATAAACCAGCGCTATAGGGGCAGGCCACTTTCCCAAAGCAGCCCAGGAAATGTCTTCCTGCCCATATGCCAGTAACTTCTATGCCATCCAATGGATGGAAGCCTGCATGAAACAGACGCTGAACCTTCTTCCATTTTCCCGTCAAAAAATCCCATATGGGGATGCCCCATATGAGATTCAAATTTTATTTATAGGTTACTGCAGATGTCCCGCAGCTGGCAAACATGTTTGTCGTATTTGCTGTCTTTGTTGACCAGAGGTTCTGGTCGGCATAAATCGTTTTCAGGCTGCTGCAGAGATAAAACATCTGCTGCATGTTCGTCACTTTTCCCGTGTCCCAGCTTGTCAGGTCCAGCAATTCCAGGCTGCTGCACCCATCAAACATGTAACCCATATTGATATAGGCGCCTGTGTTCAATTTTGTGTTCTCTAAGTCTACATTCTTTAACGAGCTGCATTTATAGAACATATTGGCAAGGGTTGTAGCACTGCTTAAATCTAAATTATTCATATTTACATATTCAAGATTTGTACAGCCATTGCACAGCCCCCCTATATTTTTGACCTTTTTTGTATTCCATCTGCTGATATCAAGGCTTTCCAGCCCTGATGCACCAAACATCGCATTCATAGTTTCCACATTTTCTGTGTTGAAATTCCCCGCATTGATGCTTCTTAATGAGGAGCAGCTGCCAAACATGTAATTCATACTGGTTACTTTTCCTGTATCAAAACTGCCCACATCTATAGTTTCCAGCGCGCTGCACCCGCTAAACATATAGTCCATCTGTGTTACATTTCCCGTATCAAAACTGCTTACATCTATATCCTTAAGTTTCTGGCAGTTATTAAACATATTGCTCATATTTTCCACACTGGATGTATTAAAACTGCTTACATCTGCCTTTTCCAGCATCTTGCAGCCCTGGAACATTCCTTTCATTGATGTGACATTGCCAGTATCAAAGCCGCTGCCAAAATCCACCTCCGTCAGGGCACCGCAGTTAAGGAACATATAGCTCATATTTGTCGTATCAGAAAAATCTATGCTGTTTCCAAATGCAACTGTTTTTACGGCACTCTTATCGTGGATTAGCCCAGAAGCTGTTTTATTGGTTACTGCGCTCCCAATTTTTGTCCTATATACTTTCCCGTTTAGCTCGTAGCTGCTGTATGCAACAACATTGTTCAGATTGTTCCTGAGGTTTGTCAGGGTAACTGTATTATTTGTTTCATCCAATGTATAGTACCAGTCCATCAGTGCCTGGCTGGAACCAACCGCATATGGGTCATCCACTGCCCCGCAGTCCGTGCAGGTCCCATCCACATAATTGTGTTTGCCCGTTGCAGGCACTGCTTCTGTATAGCTGTCACCGCAGCCACAGGTATAAGTCTTTTCCCCTGCTTCCGTACAGGTCGGCTCTTTCGTTATGCTTTCCGTGTAACTATGCTTATGATCAGGATCCTTCTCTCCGCATTCAGAACAGATGCCATCCTTATAATTATGACCTTTTGCTGGTATTTCTTCCGTATAGCTGTCACCGCAGCCACAGGTATAGGTTTTTTCCCCTGCCTCCGTACAGGTCGGCTCTTTGGTAATGCTTTCCGTATAACTATGTGTATGGTCTGGATCTTTCTGCCCGCAATCCGTGCATTTGCCATCTACATAATGATGACCTTTAGCAGGTATTTCCTCCGTATAACTATCGCCACAATCGCAGGTATAAGTCTTCTCCCCTGTTTCCGTACAAGTTGGCTCTTTTGTTATCTCACCTACATAATTATGGATGTGCGACGTATCAGTCCTCAGGCTTATTTCCATCTGGAAGATTCCTTTCCAGCTTCCAGCGGAAAGCCCTTCTGCCACAATATAATTACTGGTTTCCTCATAAGAAGCGGCCGCCTCGCTGGAATCCCAATAGAACTTGCTCTGGTTTATTTCTGCTGGAACTGCTTCCTTTGCACTGCCTTCCGTCTGGTCCCTCATATAAAAATCAAGGACTTCCGTTTCATCAATCCCGTCAACAGGAACCACACAGACCTGCTTATTGGCAGCTATGTCCCCTTCCACTTTAACGGAATACGAAGACTGCTTGTTTGCATCCAGCGCTATCGTCTTCGGAATGGTAACATGATAACTTGAACCCTGGCTGTAAGTAACTTCTATGTCCTCATACCTGCTCTCACTAACATCCCATTCCGCATGGCTGTCTGTATTATCCGCATATGCAACATTCCCACTCACAGACATTTCTGCCGCAGCGGATGGCATAGGGCTGCTAAATACCATTGCCATACACAGCATCACTGCCATTGCTTTTGACGTGTATTTATTTATATTCATAGTTTTTTCTTCCTCCCTTGCTTTTATTTTGTTTTAACAGGCCAATCCCAGACACCGCAAATAGGACGGCAAAAAACAGGATACTGCTGTCATCGCCCGTCTGCACATTGAAGATTCCACTGCCTGCACCGCTGTCTGGACTGCCGATATTCGCATTATTTTCTGGTTCTATGACAACCCTGCCTCTTCCAGTTACCGTTCCGTATCCATCCCTGCTGATTTTGAAGTAGGTTACATAGGTTCCAGCTTCCTTGTATTCTGGCTTCCTAGATGAGTAATTTACCCCGTCTTCACTGTACAGGACTTCACACCCGCCCGTGGAAACAGATACTGTGATTCCATGGGGCTTTCCGTCATACACTCCATTGTAATCACTGGAACTGTACTGGATCGTCTGCTTCCCAATTATGACCTTATTGCTGCCTGTCACTGCCTTATAATTATCTTTTGTAATCTTAAAATAAGTAACATAGGTTCCAGCTTCCTTATATTCTGGTTTTCTGGATGAATAATTTACCCCGTCTTTGCTGTACAGAATCTTACATCCATCCGTATGGACAGATAAATAGATGCCGTGTGGTTTACCGTCATATATGCCGCTGTAATCGCTGGAAGAATAGTCAATAACTGCTTCCTTTATTCTGACTGTTTCCGTTCCAAAAACTGCCGTATAGCCATCCTTCTCTGCTTTGTAATAGGTAACATATGTACCGACATTGGTATAGACGGGCTTCCTTTCTTCATATTTCTTCCCGTCCAGACTGTAAGTTATTTTTGCATCCACAATTTTGCAGTCAACTTCAATCCCATGACTATTGCCGTCATAAACCCCGTCATATCCAGAAGCTGAAACTTCCAGTTCAGGATATTTGGGTATATTCTCAGAGAAATCATAGGTTGTCTTATATATTACGTCACAGTCGGCGCTGGATTCTGTCAGACTGGTATCAGGATACTGGTATTCCGCCACTGTTGCATATACAGGTAATAAAGTACAGCCAACTATAGAAGCCAGAAGGATACAAGTTATCATATTTCTGTTTTTATTTTTCTTCATACCTCATTTCCTCCTTCAAATTAAGGGACATTGCAAAATACCAACGTCCCTTGTTCAGTCTATATAAAATTATCTGTTCTTTAAATTAGTCTGCGTCCTGCAGTGCAATGTTAAATGCAAATGTTCCTTTCCAGGAACCAGCAGTGATAGTCGGTGCTTCCACTTTGCCGTTCTTTGTTGTTCCCGTATTGGCAACACATACTTCTGCACTGGACCAGACCGTTGCATCCTGTGTCACGTCTGCCTGTACATCGGCTTTCTTTGTTCCAACAGTTGCCTGGTCTTTCATGTAAAAGTTAATCCCTGCTTTATCTGCGATTGCATCCTGTGGTGCCACGGATACCTGTTTGTCAGAAGAAATATCCCCCTTTACATTCACTGTGTAGCCAGAATCTTTTGTCTGTCCGTCCAATACAATAAGTTTGGGGATGATTACGGAATAAGTGGAACTCTGGGTATACAATACATCCGTATCCTTTGTTGCGCCTGCATCCGTTTCTTCCTGTGTTACATCCTGTGTTTCGGATACTCCCGCAAATGCTGTCATGGGCATAAGCATTAGCGCCATGCTTCCTGCCGCTGTTAATTTTGTCATCAATTTTCTATTTTTCATATTTACTTAATCTCCTTTTCTGCCTGCTTTTTGCAGGATAATGTATATTACACTGCTAACTTTTATTTATTACTTTTTTTATGCACTACCACAAAACTATTTTCAACAAAAAAACTCCCATCCAAGTTTTGG
>DNJW01000258.1:6010-6726 GCA_003488965.1 Lachnospiraceae bacterium
AAAAACTCCCATCCAAGTTTTGGATAAGAGCCTTTATAATACCTGTTTTCTATTATTATCCAGTTAAATTATTATAGGATACAAAAAAGGACGTGAAAACCAATTTTTCCATGCCCTCCTAGTCATTTTCCTTTATGAACCTTACAATGTCACTCGGTCCGCAGTCAAGTATGATGCATAGCTTTTCCACTGTAAGCAGTGTTATGTTGTTGTTCTTTTTTAAAGTGTCCAGCGTTTTGTTGTCAATCAATCCCGCTTTTTAAAAGTCTGTACTGCGAAATTTCCTTTTCTTTCATCGTCTGCCATAACGGACTGTAATCAATCATCCCTGCCTGCCCTCCTATTATTATCCATATTATGAAATAAATTCCACCGTTCTCATATTGTGGGCAACTCCGCAATATGCTATATTAGATATAATAAATGCTAAAAGGGGGCTTGGTATGCTGGAAATGGCTTTCAGGGATATTATTAATATTTCCGTTTCTTTACTCATGGCATACACTGCTGTCTGGAATTTTATCCGCCTGGGATACTGGATAAAATGCTTTAAGGTAAAAACATGCACCAGCAAGCAGTGCAGGTTCCGCCGTTCTTGCAGCAAATGGACAGAAACCTATACAAAAAGGGAGAAAGAAGAACTGCTGCATTTAATTGAACAGCACCGCAAAAGACTGGAAGGGCAATAAAACAAGTTGGCCCAGCGGCCAACTTTG
>DNJW01000258.1:6998-7691 GCA_003488965.1 Lachnospiraceae bacterium
AAAAAAAGTTGGCCCAGCGGCCAACTTTGCAAGAATTTGCAAGGCAAATTCTTGTTGGCTTCTCACAACACTGTGGCGTAATTTCCTATTATAATATAAAAAAGATAGGGATATTCTTCCTGCCCAAATAGATTCAAGGCAAAAATCCGCTTATGGCACCATTGGCATAGAAGCAAATGCCTCATCGGATGCAGATTCTATCAGGTATTTATACCCTCCTGCTTAAACAACTTCTAAATGAATTGGTCAAACTGGCAGCAGGCACTGCTGCCTTCCTTTAACACCATTCTGACTATATAATAATGTATGTAACCAACTTTAATCATCATAAAAAATGTATCATATATTCCTTGTTCTTTTATATCATTAATCCCAGATTTTTTAACCCATGGCTAAACTAAGAAAAGGGTATCAACTGCTCATTCAGTAATTCCAATCCCTTTTCTTATAAAGTTTAAGCCTGTGGCTCTACGTTAGGAAACGGGTCTCGCCAATCTATGCTTTCCCCGCAGGCGGGCAAACCATGGACAGATTGTCTCACCCTTTCCGTCTCGCCCTGCTCCACGGCCAAGGAAATTGTTCCTGTAAACAGAAACAATTTGTCCGCAGGCGGACAACCTTGGTCAGGGCCATAAAAAATATGGGAATCGTCCGCTGGACAATCCCCACATTTTTTATTTGAGATGCGCTCGA
>DNJW01000330.1 GCA_003488965.1 Lachnospiraceae bacterium
GTTCCTGACCCGTGAAAAGTAACTATTCTTCCGCAGGCATCATTCTTTCCAGTTTCCGCCGTACATGAATATATGCCGGAACCAAAAACGCATCGGCAAAAATCCAAGCCAGAGGACTTGCAAAGCAGGCTCCCACAAATCCAAAACGGGGAACCAGAAACAAACCCGCCAGCGTCCTCGCTGCCATTTCGAACACACCGGCCAGTATTGCAAAAGCACTGAACCCTACTCCCTGAATCATAAACCGGATAATATTCACCAGTGACAAAGGGAAATAAAAGGCACTGCATATAATTAAAAACAGTCTGGCATTGGCAATCATTTCCGGTTCTGCGGAATTTACAAATAAACCGGCCAGCTTCCCGCCAAAGAAAAATAATATAATAAAGGCAATGATGGACCAGACAATTCCTAAGTAAATACAATTCCTAAGCCCTGTACCCAAACGCTCCAGCTTTCTGGCACCTACATTCTGTCCTCCATAGGTAGCCATAGTAGAACCCATGGCATCAAAGGGGCAGCAGAAAAACATGTTTACCTTACCGCCTGCGGTTACCGAAGCAACTGCCAGAGCCCCCAGCGTATTTACGGAAGTCTGCAATATTACGGAACCGATTGCCGTAATAGAATACTGCAGCCCCATGGGAATTCCCATACTGCAGAGAGTTTTCATATGGGCAGGGTCCATCTTCCACTCTTCTTTTTTGATATGCAGAATCTCAAATTTTTTCATCATATAAAGCAGGCATAAAATTCCCGAAATCAACTGGGACACCACTGTAGCCACCGCCGCTCCTGCAACTCCCATCTGAAAACCCAGAATACATAATAAATCCAACCCGATATTCAAAAACGAGGAAAGCATCAAAAAAAGCAGCGGCGTCTTACTGTCCCCCATAGAACGGATAATTCCCGACAGTATATTGTAAAGATAGGAAGCCGGAATTCCTATAAATATAATCACTATATAAGAATAGGAATATTCAATAATATCTTCCGGCGTTTTCATCCAAATCAGAATATTTCTGCATAAAGAAACAACTGCCACCGTCATTACCGCCGAAAACAGTATAGACAGCCATACACAATTTGCAATTACCTGACGCATTCCCGAATAATCCTTTGCACCGAATTTATGTGCTACAGGTATAGCAAATCCACTGCACACTCCCATACAGAATCCTACAATCATAAAGTTAATCGACCCTGTCGCCCCAACTCCTGCCAGAGCATTCATTCCCAGAAACTGTCCCACAATCACGGTATCTACCACACTATAAAACTGCTGAAATAAAAAACCGAACAAAAGGGGCAGGGAAAAACCTAGAATTAATTTCATAGGCGAACCGATTGTCATATCCTTTGTTGAATCTTTAGCCATATCAAATCCTCCTGCTTGCATAAACCATAGTAGAGTATAATCATGCAGGCTCCAAAATACCAGTGCCAATATTCACAAAAAAAAGAGACTTTATTCATTTTTTTTGACTTGATTGGCAATTGTAAAACCGGTTAAATACGGCTTTTGCAAAACATAGTTTCAAAAACTGCTTCAAACAGTTTTTGCACCTCTTCGCTGTAATATTTATATATAAAAAATATTGCATTTGCTGTTTGAACGTAGTATTCTATATATCAGCAAATTATTATAAAGAAGGTTTTTGACATGAGAGAATCGTTTCATATTATCAGCGACGGCTCCTGTGATTTGCCTCCGGAACTGACACAGGAAAAAAATATTACAGTAGTCCCCTTTTATGTATCCTTTGATGATGAACATTATTTAAAAGAAAATACGGAAATCGGCATCCGTGACTTTTACCAGCAGATGGTGGAAAGGAAGGGCGTATATCCCAAATCTTCCATGCCCTCCATTCAGGATTATGAAGAAGCCTTCCTTCCCTTTGCACAAGCGGGCATTCCCGTTGTCTGCATCTGTATCACAACAAAATTCAGCGGCTCCATGCAATCCGCCCTCAATGCCCGGACAATTCTGAAAGAGAAATACCCTCAGACTGAAATCACTGTTATTGACTCTACTATCAATACGGTTCTTCAAGGCCAGTATGTATTGGAAGCGGTAAATCTGCGGGATAACGGCGCCAGCTACCATGATGCAGTAGAAAGACTGGAAAAAATTAAGAGTACCGGCCGGATTTTCTTTACGGTAGGCAATATGGAATATTTAAAACACGGCGGAAGAATCGGGAAAGTGGCTGCCCTGGCAGGCAGCGTTCTGGACATCCGCCCCGTAATTACCTTAAAACAAGGCGAAATCTTCCCTTCCGGTATCGACAGAGGCCGTAAACGGACTGCCAAAAAGGCACTGGAACTCCTTTTGGAATACCTTAGAGAAAGCCCTTTGGGCATCCGCTGCTACAGCCTTGCTGTAGGGTATGGATACGACCGGGAAGAAGGGCTTGCTTTCCGTGATCAGGCGCTGGCTGCACTTCAGGCAAAAGGATATAACATAGACGAACTTCCCCTTTATCAAATCGGAGCCACTATCGGTGTACACACCGGGCCTTACCCGCTGGGCTTTGGCGTTATTGAAAAGGGGATATTGCCCGGAACATTCCGATGAGCCTCTTAATGCCAAAATCGTGGAAGCCTCTGCTGAACACGATTTTCG
>DNJW01000091.1 GCA_003488965.1 Lachnospiraceae bacterium
TTCTCCATTTCTGCGCTGCTTTATTCCCGCAGGCAACGAGCCAAGCGGCTGCTTGCATCGGGGTCTTTGATTGCGCAAATCCATACATGGATTACGAGTTTGTGACAAGCAACGCGCAGACACAAATCCCGTGATTGAAAATGATTATAATTTTCAATCTTATTATCCTCTCATTTTCTATGTTTGCGTCCTAACGTTCTTCCCACGGAATATCCGAATTTTCCAGCTTTTTGTCACGAATCATCAGTTCTTTTACCGCATCCGCCGCTGCCTTGTTGTCAAAAAGCACTGCGTTAACCTGTTCTATAATCGGAATCTGAACCTGATATTTTTTCGCCAAAGCCATAGCCGCCTTTGCAGAATAGACGCCTTCCACCACCATCTTTACTTCCTTCATGGCCTCTTCCATGGAATATCCTTTTCCGATTAATATTCCTGCCCTACGGTTTCTGGAATGCATGGAAGCACAAGTAACGATTAAATCGCCGATTCCGGTCAGTCCGCAAAAAGTTTCAAAACGTCCTCCCATCGCTGTTCCCAAACGGGCAATTTCTGTAATCCCTCTGGTAATAAGAGCTGCTTTCGTATTATCTCCATAGCCGAGACCATCTGCGATTCCTGCAGCCAATGCCACCACATTCTTTAAGGCAGCGCCAAGCTCGATGCCCAGCACGTCCGGACTGATATATACCCGGAAAGCTTCGTTCATAAAAATATTCTGCAGATATTCCGCAGTTTCTTTCTTTTTTGCCCCCACCACAATAGTAGTCGGTATTCCACGGCCTACTTCCTCCGCATGGGAAGGACCGGACAGCACTGCCACTTCCGCCTGCGGAATCTCCTCTTCAATAATCTGGGACAGAGTAAGCAGGCTTTTTTCCTCAATTCCTTTTGCCACGTTTACCACAATCTGCCCTTTTGCCACATATTCCTTCATACTGCGGGAAGTGCTTCTTGTATAAGGCGACGGCACTGCCAGAACAAGTATGTCCTTTTCCTTTATTGCTTCTTCAAGCTCCGTAGTAAAAACCATCTCCTCAGGAAGCTTTACTCCCGGCAGTTTGTCCTTATGCTCATGCTCCCTTTTAAGCATCTCGATTTCTTCTTTTATTATGGACCATAGGGTAACTTTGCATCCGTTCTTATGAAGCAGCACCGCTAAAGCCGTCCCCCAGCTTCCTGCACCGATTATCCCTATATCAGCTATATCGGTTTTATCAGCCATCATCCTTCCTCCCTTCTCACATTGCTTTTCGGCAACATCCATCAGTTCTTCTTAAAAAGATAGGTTCTTCTTTCCTCACCTTTCAGCAGACGCTTTATATTTTCTCTATGCTTATAGTAAGCCATCACGGTCAAAAAAGCTGCAATCCCATACATTTCCGTCAGATGGGGCTGCGTCATGCTCCCAAACAATCCCATCCTCCCCGATACAACAATCTGAATCATAAAAGCGGCATATACCAGCAAAGACCCCAGCGAAACATAATGAGTGGTCAGAAAAATTCCAAAAAATACAACCACTCCTACCAGCAGAAAAGAAGGATGAAATGACAAAATAAGTCCTGCCGTTGCAGCAATCCCTTTTCCGCCTCTAAAATTCAGGTAAAAAGGAAAATTGTGCCCTAAAATAGCGCCTGCAGCCGCATACATTTTAAACAGATACACCATATCCGGATATTTCTTCCCAAACAGCGCCGTACAAATCACCACGGCCAAAATGCATTTTAAAACATCCCCGGCAAAAACAATAAGCCCTGCCTTTGTTCCAAATACCCTTAAAGTATTGGTGGTTCCCGCATTGCCGCTTCCATGCTGCCTGATATCAATTCCATGCATCCTTCCGTAAATATAGGCCGTCTGGAACAATCCCAGCAAATATCCGATTGCCAAGCATAAAATCCTTTCCACTTTACTGCTTCTCCTTTCTTTCCCTGATAAAAAATTTTAAAGGCGTACCCCGGAAACCAAAGGTTTCCCTTATCTGGTTCTCAATATACCGGGTATAAGAAAAATGCATCAGTTTTTTATCATTTACAAAAATCACGAAGGTAGGGGGTTTAACCGCTACTTGTGTAATATAATACAGCCTGAGCCTTTTCCCTTTATCGGAAGGCGGCTGCTGCAGCGCCACCGCTTCTGCCATAATTTCATTTAAAACGCCTGTGGCAATACGCATGGAATGATTCTCGCTGACAATATCTATGGTTTCATATAATTTAGGAAGCCTTTGTCCTGTAACCGCAGAGATAAATATAATCTCGGCATAAGGCATAAAAGATAATATCTCCCGTACTCTGTCAGTAAATTTTTTCACCGTATGGTTGTCTTTTTCAATCGCATCCCATTTATTCACCGCCACAATAACCGCTTTGCCCCGTTCATGGGCAATCCCTGCAATTTTGGCATCCTGTTCCGTAACGCCTTCGACGGCATCGATCACCAGCACCGCAATATCCGCCCGTTCTACCGCACTGACCGCACGGATAATCATATACTTTTCCAGTTCTTCTTTTATTTTATTTTTCCGCCTAAGCCCGGCCGTATCGATAAACACATATTCTTTGCCGTTATGTCTTACTTCCGTGTCAACGGCATCCCTGGTAGTTCCGGCAATATCCGACACAATCAGACGGTTTTCTCCTATCAGGCGGTTAATTATAGACGACTTTCCTACATTAGGTTTTCCGATAATCGCTACCTTAACCCTGTCATCCTCCTCATCCGCTTCCCCGGTCCTGTCAAAATAAGAAACCACCTCATCCAGCATATCCCCAAGCCCCATCCGGTTGGCTGCCGATATGGGATGCGGTTCCCCGATTCCCAGATTATAAAATTCATAGACATCGGCCATATATTTTTCAAAGCTGTCCACTTTATTTACGATTAAAACCACCGGTTTTTTGGAACGTCTCAGCATGTCCGCCACTTTCGCATCCGCATCCACTAGTCCCTGCTTTACATCCGTCATAAACAGAATCACATCTGCCGTATCAATGGCAATCTGCGCCTGCTCCCTCATCTGTGACAAAATAATATCTTTGCTGTCCGGCTCAATGCCCCCTGTATCAATCAGAGTAAATGACAAATCCAGCCAAGAAATATCCGCATAAATCCTGTCCCTGGTAATTCCCGGCGTATCCTTTACAATCGAAATTCTTTCTCCGGCCAATGCATTAAACAGTGTGGATTTTCCCACATTAGGTCTTCCTACCACTGCCACAATCGGCTTCTTTCTTTTTCCCATGTTTATAACCATGCTCCTTTCAAAG
>DNJW01000336.1:0-557 GCA_003488965.1 Lachnospiraceae bacterium
TAAGCGGATAAGCAAAATGTGCGGAAACAGAAACGGAAATGGGGGATAAAGATGAAGAAGAACAGACATGGAAAAATCATAGAACTGATTGAGAACTATGATATTGAAACCCAGGATGACTTGGCGGAAAAATTGAGAGAATCCGGTTTTCAGGTGACACAGGCAACGGTGTCCAGGGATATCCGGGCTTTAAAGCTTTCCAAGGTTCCCACAGGAGACGGAAAACAAAAATATGTGGTACTGAAACAGGATGACAGTTATCTGGGGGACAAGTATATCCGTGTGTTGAAGGACGGCTTTATTTCCATGGATATGGCACAGAATATTCTTGTGATTAAGACCGTTTCGGGAATGGCGATGGCAGTGGCGGCAGCGGTAGATGCCATGAAAATGAGGGAAATTGTGGGTTCGATTGCCGGAGATGATACAATCATGATGGCAATCAGAACTGTGGAAGATACCCGTGTTGTAATGGACAAAATACACAAGATGATGGATGTATAATGAAGGGGCATGGTTATAATAGATGTTAATAAGTTTACATGTGAAAAATCTGG
>DNJW01000336.1:800-2943 GCA_003488965.1 Lachnospiraceae bacterium
AGTTTACATGTGAAAAATCTGGCATTAATTGATGAAGAAGAGGTTTTTTTCGGCAGCGGGCTGAATATTCTGACCGGCGAAACCGGTGCCGGTAAATCTATCGTAATCGGGAGTGTGAATCTGGCATTAGGGGCAAAGGCGGATAAAGAGCTGATACGGGCAGGAGCAGAATATGCCTTGGTGGAACTTGTATTTCTGCTGAATGAGGAGCAGGAAAAACGATTAAAAGAGATGGATGTTTTTCCGGAGGAAGACAAGACTCTTATCATTCAGAGAAAAATTATGCCTGCCAGAAGCGTGTGTAAGGTATGCGGAGAAACTGTCGGAACAAAACAGCTAAAGGAAATTGCTGAAATATTGATTAATATTCATGGGCAGCATGAACACCAGACGCTGATGCAGAAGAAAAAGCATAAAGAAATATTGGACGATTATGCAGGGGAAAAAGCCGATGGTTTAAAAGAGGAAATCAGGGAATGCTATAAGATATTTACAAAGCTTCAAAAGGAATTGGAAAAAAATGCAGAGGATGAAACGGCTAGGGAAAGGGAAGCTGCACTTTTAAGATTTGAAGTAGAGGAAATAGAAGAGGCAGGATTAACGGCAGGAGAAGATGAGGAATTAGAGCAGCTTTATCATAAGATGGCAAACAGCCGTAAAATTAAGGAAGCAGTATATAATGCCCATCAAATGACTGGATATGGAATAGGAGAGAGCGCAGGGGAATATATCGGACGTGCTTTAAAGGATTTGAAAGGCGTTTCCGCCTATGACAGTGTGCTGGCAGATTTGGAAGCACAGCTTCAGGATATCGACAATCTGCTTGGCGATTTTAACAGGGCAGCTGCCGGTTATATGGAGGAATTGGAATTTGACGGAGAAGATTTTGCAAGGACAGAGGAACGCTTAAACCTTGTAAATCATTTAAAATCAAAATACGGAAAAAATATTGAAGAAATTCTTGTATATAAAGCCAGCGGAGAAGAAAGACTAAATATATTGGAAAATTATGAAATATACAGGGTCGGGGTTTTGCAGGATATGGAAAAGGAAAAGCAAAAACTGTTAAAGCTTTGCGGCAAACTGTCTGACGTACGGAAAAAATGTGCAAAGGAATTAGGGAAGGGATTAAAACAGGCATTGCTGGATTTGAATTTTGAGGAAGTCCATTTTGAGATCCAGGTCAGGCCTTGCCCTGAGATGCCATCTTCTGACGGATACGATGATGTGGAATTTATGATATCGACCAACAAGGGAGAAATGCTAAAGCCTTTAAGCCAAGTGGCGAGCGGAGGGGAACTGTCAAGAATTATGTTGGCATTTAAAACAGTATTGGCCGATAAAGATGATATACAGACCCTTATTTTTGATGAAATTGATACGGGAATCAGCGGGAAAACGGCATGGAAGGTATCGGAGAAATTGGGAATTCTAGGAAAGAACCATCAGGTAATCTGCATTACTCATCTTCCTCAGATTGCTGCTATGTCGGATACCCATTTTCTAATAGAAAAGAATCCGAGAAAGGACAGGACGGTTACTACAATAAAGAAAATAACAAAAGAAGATGACTTAAGGGAATTGGCAAGAATGCTGGGAGGGGCAGAGATTACAAAAGCAGCTCTTCAAAATGCAAAAGAAATGAAAGAATTGGCAAGAAATACAAAACTATACTAAAGTAAAATCCTTAAGTTTTTCACATACTAAAGAAGATTTGTGAAAGGATGTGAAAACTTGAGAAGGAAAAGCCACAAAAAGAAGAGCAATATAGAAAAATATAGAACGTGCCTTTATTTTGCGTTAGCAGGAAGCCTGACTGCCTTAGTGTTTGCCTGCTATTTTTCCCTATGGAAAAAAGTGCCTTCCAGTATAAAAATAAAAGCCGGTGTGGACCAGACGCTGGATTTTCAGGTTCCGGCATCAGGAGAATTATATAAGGAAGCTGTGGAAGTAAGCGGATTTACAAAATCAAATATACCGAAAGGCAGCATCCATATCAATTTGGCAAAGCCGGTAACCATCAAAGCCAATGCCATTGAAAAATATGTTCTTGATTTAAAACTGTTCGGTATTATACCGCTGAAAACGGTAGATGTCCAGATTATCCAGAATAAAACGCTGACACCGGCGGGTATACCCATCG
>DNJW01000336.1:3262-4056 GCA_003488965.1 Lachnospiraceae bacterium
ACACCGGCGGGTATACCCATCGGCATTTATGTAAAAACCCAAGGAGTACTGGTAATCGGTGTAGGAGATTTTGTGGGAGAGGAAGGGCAGAAAGTTTCTCCTTCCCAATATGTACTGCAGTCCGGAGACTATATTACCCAGGTCAACGATGAGGAGATTACAGGGAAAAGTGATTTTATAGAGAAGATAAAGCACAGCGAGGGACAAGAACTGGTAATGAACGTAAAACGGGGAGAGGATAACCTTGTTTTAAGTGTCAGGCCGGAAGCAAGCCAGTCCGGCGATTACAAAATCGGCATATGGGTCAGGGATAATGCACAAGGTGTAGGTACAATGACTTATATCAATGAGAATGCGGATTTCGGAGCTCTGGGCCATGGTATTAATGATGTGGATACAAGCACTTTGATGGAATTGGAAAAAGGAACTTTATACCATACGGAAATCATCGGGATAACAAGAGGAAGTAACGGTGCGCCGGGTGAACTGACCGGATATATTGAATATGATGAAGATAATATTATCGGTGAAATTACGGAGAATACGGCTGAAGGAATTTTTGGTACATGCAACAGCCAGATTTATGAAACTGTTTCAGCCGAAGCACTTCCTATTGGACTGAAGCAGGAGATTACAAGGGGACCGGCGCAGATTATCTGCAGCATTGACGGAACACCTCGCTATTATGATATAGAAATTATGGAGGTTCATCTGGACAATGATAATGTAAATAGGGGAATTGTGCTGAGAATAACAGATGCGGAACTGCTGTCCCTAACGGGAGGAATCGTGCA
>DNJW01000336.1:4343-6248 GCA_003488965.1 Lachnospiraceae bacterium
CATGTGCTGGTGCAGGATTCTACGAAAGGATACGGAATTTTTATTGAAAATATGCTGACACATTAGCGGCAAGCAACTCTTTTTAAATATAAACAGACTTGTCAGGCATGGGAGCTGTTTCTTTCAGAGCCGACAGAAAACGGCATATCACGCTTTGCGATGCCTTACGGTTGAATACTCAAATAATGTTCCATTATAATAGACTATAGCAGTATTTGGAAATTTCTAGCATTTGCCTTGGATTTTCAGATATAAGCAATGAAAAAAGTCGGAGGTTTACTATGGAACAGCTTAATCTAACGTCAACGAAGGATAATGAGAGAGTTTACAAAATACTTGGCGATTTGATGAATATGGATAAAGAGTTTCAGATTATGATTACCGTTCCGTCCGGTAATAAAAATGTGTCTGTGACAGGGCAGGATGCAGTTATGAAAAATGCAGGCATAGAGCGGGATTTGGAGAAGGATGTAACGGATATGATACACGAGATAGGTGTTCCGGCACATATCAAGGGATATCAGTATCTGAGGGAAGCGATTATGATGTCGGTGGAAGACAATGAAATGTTAAGCTCCATTACAAAGGTGCTTTATCCGTCCATTGCCAAGAAATATCAGACTACATCCAGCCGTGTGGAGCGGGCAATCCGCCACGCAATCGAGGTGGCATGGAGCAGGGGAAGGATGGAGACCTTGGATGCTCTTTTCGGTTATACAATAAATACCGGAAAGGGTAAACCGACAAATTCAGAATTCATTGCATTGATTGCAGATAAAATAAGATTACAGTATAAAAATTAAATTAAATCTTTTAAACGCTTTCAATATGATGTATAATATTGCTAATTATATTGGAGGTATGGGTATGAAAAAAATATTGTTTGTTGCATCGGAAGGTGTGCCGTTTATCAAAACGGGCGGTTTGGCAGATGTAGTAGGTTCTTTGCCAAAATGTATCGATAAGGAATATTTTGATGTGAGGGTCATGATTCCTAAGTATACATGCATGAAGCAGGAAATGAAAGACATGATGACCTATGTAACCCATTTTTACATGGATTTTAACTGGAAAAATGAGTATGTAGGTATATTGGAAGCGGAAGTAGAAGGAGTAAAATTTTATTTCATTGACAACGAATCTATGTTCAACGGTTTTAGACCTTACAGCGATAACGTTTTGGATGAGATTACAAAGTTTTCGTTTTTCTCAAAAGCAGCATTGTCAACGCTGCCTCTGATTGACTTCAGGCCGGATATTATCCATTGCCATGACTGGCAGACGGGGCTGGTACCTGTATATTTGAAGGAAAGATTTCAGGGAAATGAATTTTTCCGCGGAATTAAGACGGTTATGACAATCCACAACCTGAAATTCCAGGGGAAATGGGATGTAAAGTCGGTGAAATCAATTACCGGTCTGCCGGATTATTTCTTTACCCCTGATAAGCTGGAGGCATATAAGGATGCTAATCTGCTCAAGGGCGGGCTTGTGTATGCAGACGCTATTACTACGGTAAGCGATACTTATGCGGAGGAAATAAAGACCGGTTTTTACGGAGAAGGGCTGGACGGGCTGCTGCGGGCAAGAAGCGGTGATTTAAGAGGAATTGTCAACGGAATTGATTATGATGATTTCAATCCGGAGACAGACAAGTATATTGACCATAATTACAATGCCGTGAATTTCAGGAAAGAGAAAGTTAAAAATAAGCGTGCTTTGCAGGCAGAACTTGGGCTGGAGCAGGATGATAAGAAGATGCTGATAGGTATTGTATCAAGGCTTACAGACCAAAAGGGTTTTGACCTGATTGATTATATGATGGATGAACTGTGTCAGGACGCGGTACAGATTGTTGTGCTCGGTACAGGGGAAGAACGATATGAAAATATGTTCCGTCATTTT
>DNJW01000014.1 GCA_003488965.1 Lachnospiraceae bacterium
TACAATATTATCAGGGAAAGTACAACTTAATTTTCCATAAAAAGTCATTATCCAAAAATTCTCCGAAACAAGTTTACCCACAATTCCATCTGTATTTTTATATAATTTCCTAAACATTCCGTTCTAAACTGAACCCTCTGCTTTTCCCCGTCCTCCGACAGGCATAGACGGAGTCCCTCTTTCATGCCTCTGACATACGTCTTACCCATTCCTTTTCTGAAAAAGAAAACTGTTTTAACCAGAAATCCCGCCGTCAGCAAAGGCAGATTCAATAGGATTTGAAATCCCGGCATATTTTTATAAATCATATAAATGCTGTTTTTTGAAGACAGCCTTACCTTAAATTCATTATATCTGGAACCGCTGACCGCACTGCCCGCATGCAGGACAACGGCATCCGGTTCAAAATAATTGCGGAAACCCGAAATCCTCGCCCGGTATCCTATATCAATATCCTCCAAGTAGGCAAAATGGTTTTCGTCAAAATACCCTATGATGCCAAAAACATCCTTCCGGTAGATTGCCGCCCCTCCGCAGGCTGCAAAAATTTCTGCCGGCTTGGAATAAAATACCTTGCTTTTTCCTTTGCCTCTGGCAAATGCCCAGCCCAAAGCACAGTATAAATCCCCTGCATCGTCAATAACTTCCGGATTTTTCATGGAAAGCATCTTGGCACTGACCGAAAAAGCATCTTTTCTTTTCCGGATTGCTTTCCATAGGCGGAAAACAAATTCCTTATCCACAACCGTATCATTATTTAAAAGAATCACATATTCGGTATCCGCCAATCGGATTCCCTCATTTACCGCATGGCAGAATCCTCTGTTTTCCGGAAAACGTATCAGCCTGCACGCCGGATAATTTTCCTCTGCCAGTTCCGCGCTGCCATCCGCAGAACCATTGTCAATAATAATCACTTCCGGAACCACGGTTCCCTCATAAAGCGCCTTCAGACATCCGTCTATATATTGTATCCCGTTATAATTGGGTATTACCACCGTTATTTCCGTATTCTTTTTCATATCCTCTCCATCGTGCCGTTCTCGTGCCGTCCCCTGGCGGCATCACCCTCAATGAGACATTCTTTCGTACTCAAAAAAATATTCTTCATTCCAATCCGGCTGCCATACTACTGTATACCCGGCTTTGCGTACGCGCCTGCCAAACTCCATGCATAATTGAATCAGTTTCCCGTTTTCATCATGCACACTTCTTTTCATCCTTATACCCTGCCCAATTTCCTTATACGGAAAACCAAAGACATCTTCAAATATTCCCCATAATTCCTTTCTTACCCTCATACACCGCAAATCTACCGCATATGCTTCCTGATTCAAACTTGCCCTATGCATATAACCGCTAAAATGACGGTTCAATCCACGGTAGGGACATTTTCCCCGGATATTATAGATACCTCCCGCAATCCGTCCTCTCCGGTCCAACAGCTTTCCCCCAACCACTCCCACTTCTTTACGCTGGGCAAAAATATCTTTCTCATATTTTATATGGTAAAATCCCAAATGAAGCGTATGAGATACGCTTCCTTTCCATCCCATCCTGTCAAAAAAATCCTCCAAAGCTCTTTTTCCCGCTTCATAGGCATATCTCTTGCTTTCCGGATTTTCTGCCGTGGAATCCCTATGGCATCGCCAATGGTACAGCACCTTCGGTATATGCACCACCGACTCCCGTCCCCGGTTTTCCCGATAAATCAGCTTCTCCACGGCCCGCAGTACCAAGTCATAATCCTGGGCTCCGTCAAACTCCTGACGCAGCCGCAGTTCCTGCATCAGTTCTTTCTTCATCACAAGAAAATGGCAGATATAGTTATTGGAAAAAAGCAAATCCAGATTCAATCCCGGTTTTTTATGCAAATCATAAAACTCCGTCAGTTCCCCATTCCCCTTATCCTCATCCGAATAAAGCATCCAGGTCTCTTTTCCCTTTTCCTTTTTTTCATAAATTGCCTTTGCCGTTTCAAACAAAGCATCCGGTGCCAATACATCGTCGTGGTCCAATAAACCCACATAATCGCCCTTTGCCTGAGCAAGAGCCACGTTGGTATTTTCCGATATCCCCTTATTTTCCGCCAGCCGGATATAGCGGATTCTGCTGTCCTGGTCCCGGTACTCCCTTATAATTTCCTGCACCCGGCTGCTTTTGCTTGCATCCGCAAGAATCAGTTCATATTTCCCATAGCTCTGGCCCAGCACTGATGCTATCATTTCCCTCAAATATTCTTCTTTCGTTTCATAGGCGGGCACAAGGATACTGAACATATAAGGATATTCTTCTGCCTGTTTCCTCTGGCTGTCTAAAACACTGTCTGCAGGAGCGTTATAACAATAATCTGTTTTGCCGCTTGCCACTCTCTCCCATACCGCATAAAAAGTGTTTTTTATCCCATTCTTTTTCACATAATAGTATGTTCTGCGGAAATTGCTGATTCTGAATATACCAAATGCCATAATAACCTCCATGATTCCGCTCCGCGGAATCTCAAATCTGGATAAAAAATGCCGTATTT
>DNJW01000185.1:0-351 GCA_003488965.1 Lachnospiraceae bacterium
AGATTTGAATACCTTATAATAGCAAAAAAAGCTTTCTATTTTGAAAAAGCTGTTGTATAATGTTCCACAGCAGATAGTGTTTATTCCCGCGGATGATGGGTCAAATATCAGGCATGCCTGATTCTGGCGGCAGCCGCGAGGGTCAGAGATTCCGCATTTTGGCAGTGGGACGGATGTTTAGAATGCTGCGGAAAAGCTGACTGGCAATTCCATTCACATATCAACTATAAAACCCCAGAAACGAAAGAAATTAAGTTTGATATTTACGGCAAAGCAGTATATATGCTGCGGCATAAGTGGATATTGTTTGCCTAGTAATAAGAAAACGGAGGAATTTATGAGAGAAAAGTA
>DNJW01000185.1:665-6543 GCA_003488965.1 Lachnospiraceae bacterium
GAGAGAAAAGTATGAATCACTGGCGCTTGCAGATTTAAAGGAAATCGCAAAGGCAAGAGGGCTGAAGGGAACATCGGTGATGAAAAAGGCAGAAGTAATTGAAGCTATGCTTTTGGAGGATGAGAAAGAGAAAAGTGCGCCGGAACCACAGGAACAGCAGAATCCGGTTCCGGCAAAAGAGGTGAAAAGCAGAAGAACGGCAACGAAACGGAAAAGTGAGAATGCCAGAAAAATCGGGGAGAATGCAGTCCGGAATGGAAATGGGACCGTGGAAAACATAGAACGGAATGAGGGGCAAAATCAAGCCGAAGAAAAAAAACAAAGCGAAGAGAAGGCGCTAAAGGAAGGAAAAGCCGAGGCAAGGAATTTCCATGAAAACCGGAATCAGGGCGAAGGAAAGCGAGCGCTGAATGAAAGCCGCATACAGCAGGACGGGCAGTTCCGTAAGGAAAGCAGAAACGAACAGCCCAGGGAGGAAGAGAAATATCCGGCGGACTTGGACAGCGGCATTACAGCCCACGGCATTTTGGAGGTTATGCCGGACGGATACGGGTTTATCCGCTGTGAAAATTATCTTCCGGGAGAAAACGATGTTTACGTGGCTCCCAGCCAGATACGCCGTTTTAATTTAAAGACAGGGGATATTCTGGAGGGAAATACCAGAATCAAGACACAGAGCGAAAAATTCAGCGCTTTGTTATATGTGAAGACAATCAATGGCTATACGCCGGAGGTAGCGTCCCGCAGATGCAATTTCGAAGATATGACGCCCATTTTCCCCAATCAGCGTCTGAACCTTGAGACACCGGGCGCTTCGGTGGCAATGCGTATTATGGATTTGATAAGCCCGGTGGGAAAAGGGCAGAGGGGAATGATTGTATCCCAGCCGAAAGCAGGAAAAACCACGCTGTTAAAAGAGGTAGCAAAGTCCGTAAAAAGAAATTCCCCGGAAGTGCATCTGATTATTTTATTGATTGATGAAAGACCGGAGGAAGTTACGGATATTAAGGAGGCCATCGAAGGACCGAATGTGGAAGTGATTTATTCCACCTTTGACGAACTGCCGGAGCACCATAAAAGGGTGTCAGAAATGGTAATCGAACGGGCAAAACGTCTGGTAGAGCATAAAAAGGATGTTATGATATTGTTAGACAGCATTACCCGTCTGACAAGAGCCTACAACCTTACGGTTCCGCCCAGCGGAAGAACGCTGTCCGGCGGTCTTGACCCTGCAGCCCTACATATGCCAAAGCGGTTTTTCGGGGCGGCAAGGAATATGCGCGGCGGCGGAAGCCTGACGATTCTTGCGACGGCGCTGGTAGAAACGGGAAGCAAGATGGACGATGTGGTTTATGAAGAATTTAAGGGAACAGGAAATATGGAACTGGTGCTTGACAGGAAGCTGTCGGAGCGCAGGGTATTTCCCGCCATTGACATTCCCAAATCCAGTACGAGAAGGGAAGATTTGCTGCTTTCCCCGGAAGAACAGGAAGCAATTAATATTATGCGCAAGGCGCTGAACGGGCTGAAACCGGAAGAGGCGGTAGATAAGATTCTGGATATGTTTTCCAAGACAAGAAATAACATGGAGTTTGTCCAGATTGTGAAAAAAATCAAGTTCTTATAATCTTCTTGAACGTTACTGTTTAAATTCTTAAATTCTTGAAGAAAAGGCTTGCATGATTGGATAAGCTGTGGTACAATAAAAAAGCTGTTTGATTGTCTTTGGCAGCAGCTGCTTATTTTAGTAAATGAATAGAAACAAAGAAAGACTTAATTTACTATAGAGAGGTGAAAAAGATGAAAGAAGGAATCCATCCTAAGTATTATCAGGCAACTGTAACATGCAACTGCGGAAATACATTTGTAACAGGTTCTACAAAACCGGAGATTCATGTTGAAGTTTGTTCAAAATGCCATTCGTTCTATACCGGTCAGCAGAAGACGGTAAGAGCTGACGGACGTATTGATAAGTTCAACAGAAAGTACGGAGTTACAAAGAATTAAATTTGTTACGAATAAGTTGGCAGAAAAAAGGTTGAGGTGTATATCTCAACCTTATTTACGTAATAGGATTCAGGTGTCAAAAGGTCTGTCTGGCAGATTGCACAAAAATTTGTGCTGCCGGAAGGCGGCATGGGAGTTTGGATGATATGAAAAGAGATAAAGGAGGACGTTATTCCGGGATTGGCGGTCAGGCAGTGCTGGAAGGCGTCATGATGAAAAATAAAGAGCAGTATGCGGTTGCCGTCCGCAAGCCGGACGGGGAAATTGATGTGGAAGTGGACGTATATAAAGGGGTTATGGACGGAAACGGACTGAAAAAAATACCTTTTGTCCGCGGGGTGTTTAATTTTCTTGACTCCATGATATTGGGAATGAGGACTTTGAACCATTCCGTTTCTTTTTATGAAGACGGGGAGGCAAAGGAAACGGCAACGGATAAAGTTTTTAATAAACTGTTTAAGGAAAAAGCGGAAAATGTTATGCTCGGCATCGTAACGGTAATTTCCATTCTGCTTGCCATAGCGATTTTTATGGTGCTTCCGTATTACATTACTTCTTTGTTTGAAGAATATGTCCGGAATGCATCGGTAATGGCAATGATAGAGGGCCTGATACGGATTCTGATTTTTATAGGATATATTGTGGCAATTGCAATGATGAAGGATATCAAACGTCTGTACCAGTATCATGGGGCGGAGCATAAGTGTATTAATTGCATCGAGAAGGGACGGCCTCTGACGGTGCATAACGTAATGCGCAGTTCCCGTCTGCACAAAAGATGCGGTACCAGTTTTATGTTTTTTGTTGTCTTTGTCAGCATTATTGTGTTTTTCTTTATCAGGGCAGAGAATCCGGCGCTGCGTGTTCTTTTGAGGATAGCGCTGATCCCGGTCATTGCGGGGATTTCTTATGAAATTATCCGTCTGGCGGGCAGAAGCGATAATATTCTGGTGAATATTCTTTCGGCTCCGGGCATGTTCCTGCAGAGGCTGACAACAAAAGAGCCGGACGAAGAAATGGTTCAGGTGGCAATGGCATCGGTGGAGGCAGTATTTGACTGGAAGGCATATTTAAAAGATACATTCGGATATGAAATTGACGATTCCTGGCTGGAAGATGGTCCGGAAGAGACAGAAGACAAAGAGATGGACAGATGAAGTATAAGGAATTGTATGATTATGGCGTCCGGAGACTGGCGGATGCCGGAATAGAGGAAAATGCTCTGGATGCAAGACTGCTGCTGGAATCTGCCTGCCATACGGACAGAAATTATCTGCTTGTTTACGGCGAAAGGGAAGTGGAACCGGAAGAGCAGGAAAGATATCAGGGATATATAGAAAAAAGGAAGACGCATGTGCCTTTGCAGTATATTACAGGCGGACAGGAATTTATGGGGCTTGTATTTGAGGTGGATGAGCATGTGCTGATTCCAAGACAGGATACCGAAATTTTGGTAGAGGAAGTGCTGCGCCATCTTCATGACGGAATGGATATCCTGGATATGTGTACCGGGTCGGGCTGTATTCTTTTAAGCCTGCTGCATTATTCCAACGGCTGTTCCGGCATAGGGGCGGATATAGAAAGGGATGCTCTTGCTGTAGCGGAAAAGAATGCTGAAAGGCTGGGAAGACAGGAACCGGAAGAAAGAGGCGGCTTAAACTGCCGCTTTATACAAAGCGATTTGTTTGAAAATGTGGAAGGGACATATGATATTATTGTTTCCAATCCTCCTTATATCCCGTCAGGGGTGATTCCCACGCTGATGAAGGAAGTGAAGGATTTTGAACCGCTGCCGGCTTTGGACGGGAAGGAGGACGGGCTTTTCTTTTACCGGGAAATTACTTCCCATGCCCATAAGTTTCTTAGAGGCGGGGGTTTTTTGTTTTTTGAAATAGGGTATGACCAGGCGGAAGCGGTAAGGCATATTATGGAAGAGAACGGGTATAAGGATATTACCGTTGTGAAAGATTTTGCGGGCTTGGACAGAGTTGTATATGGATGGAAGGAAAGGGATAGACATGTTTGATAAATTAGAGGATTTACTGATTCGTTTTGAGGAAATACTAAGCGAACTGGGGGAACCTACAGTTACCAATAATCAGGAGCGCTTCCGCGCGCTGATGAAGGAACAGAGCGACCTTACCCCCATTGTGGAAGCGTACAAAGAATATAAAAAATGCAGGCAGGATATTGAAGACAGCCTTTCCATGCTGGAGGAGGAAAGCGATGAAGATATGCGGGATATGCTGAAAGAAGAGCTGAATGCCGCCAAAAAACGTGTGGAGGAACTGGAGCAGGAACTGAAAATCCTGCTTCTTCCCAAAGACCCCAATGATGATAAGAACGTGATTGTGGAAATCAGGGCGGGAGCAGGCGGCGATGAAGCGGCTCTTTTTGCGGCGGAAATGTACCGTTTGTATGTGCATTATGCGGAAAGCCAGCGCTGGAAAGTAGAAACATTGAATGTGGATGAAATCGGCATCGGGGGCATGAAGGAAGTCAACTTTATGATTTCGGGTCAGGGGGCTTATTCTAAACTGAAATACGAAAGCGGTGTGCACCGGGTGCAGAGGGTTCCGGAAACCGAATCCGGCGGACGTATCCATACGTCTACCATTACGGTGGCTGTTATGCCGGAAGTGGAAGATGTGGATGTAGTGATTGATGACAAGGATATCAGGATTGATGTTATGAGGGCATCCGGAAACGGGGGCCAGTGCGTCAATACTACGGATTCCGCCGTACGTCTGACCCATTATCCTACAGGTATTGTAGTATACAGCCAGACAGAGAAGTCGCAGCTTCAGAATAAAGCAAAGGCGTTTGCCCTTCTCCGCGCTAAACTATATGACATCGAGCAGCAGAAGGCTCATGATGCGGAGGCCCAGCTGCGCCGCAGCCAGATAGGAACAGGGGACCGTTCGGAGAAAATACGTACCTATAATTTTCCGCAGGGACGCGTAACCGACCATAGAATCAATCTGACCTTGTATAAACTGGATAAGGTTATGGATGGGGATATTCAGGAAATTCTGGATGCATGCATAGCGGCGGACCAGGCACGCAAGCTGTGCCTTATAAATCAGGAGGCGTGAAAGTCATGATATTGGGCGAAAACCGGGATTCCATTTCCTAAGCTCTCCATGGTCTGGTTTTTCCAAGCCATCCTTGTTTAGCCCAATACTTTCCGTCAGTATACTCAGGGTCGTTTTTATGCAATGATTTTTGCATCATACGGCAGAAAAGAAATTTTATCTTTGTAATTACATTTACATTGGAAGGTTTTCCGTAGCAGACACCTGAAAGTTTTTTAGATAGGCGATGCATCTTGTCAGTAAGTTGGGAGCGCTTCTTTTCGGCAAGCTTTTCCCAGATAATATCTTCCATAAGTTTCCCTGTAAACACCGTGATATCGGAAATGCCCCACCATGAAAGGCTGTGTTTTATGTCTTTTGCTGCAGACTTTGCTCCTGCACCAAGACATTGCGTAATAATAACAGCCCGTTTTGTAAACATTTCGGGAGCGGGGCGGTGCGGCATCCATAAATAAGCAAAATGGTCAAGCAATGCCTTCATGGAGCTTGTTGCATGCATCACATAAGCAGGAGATGTCATCACAATCAAATCGGATTCTAATAATGACGCTGCAATTATTTGTATGTATCCGGAATCCTTGCATGTATGTTCGCCTTTCAATATACAGTTTGTACATCCTGAGCAAAAGGATGGGCAGTCTTTTGGCAGATAAAATTCCGTGATTTCTGCGTTCTCCCTAAACCGCTCCAGAAACAGTTCTTTCAGACGGTAGGTTACGCCGTGCTTTTCCGTTCCGTTTATTACTATAATCTTCATACTAACCTCCATGATTCCG
>DNJW01000332.1:0-2033 GCA_003488965.1 Lachnospiraceae bacterium
AAAAAAGTGGCTTCACCACTTCATCAATTTATGTCCTTCTGGCGAAGAACTTTCCTATAAAGTAAAGAAAAAAGGCATAAGCACTTTTATGCTTACACCTTTATTTTGTCCCTTCCAATCCATACTATTCATTTTCGGAAATTATTTTCTTCATTCAAAAGGAAATTTTACTCCCCATTCTTCCCTCAGCCCATCCATCAGCCTCATGATGCGGAGGGTTTCCATATGAGGCATCTGCTGACATTCCAGCTGCCCGCACTTCAATGCCTTAATACAAGCTTCCACTTCATATTCATAACCGGATATCTGTTCGGGTCTGTTATATTTTGCTATTTTCTTATAATCGGAACCATATACTGACATACTTTCAAAATTGTTAATATTTTCAATCACGGCAAATCCTTTTGTTCCATAGATAATCCCTTTTCTGTCGCTGACAGAAAGCATGGAGCTGTTCAGCACCGCCATCTTCCCGTCCTCAAAAAACATGGTAATGCTGTTCTGCTCATCTACTCCGGTTTTCGTATAGGTACATGCCGAAATTATCTTCTTCACATCTTTGCCGAATATCATAGATGCAAAATTCAACGTATAAACGCCTACATCCAAAAGGGCGCCTCCTGCAAGAGCAGGGTCGTTTAACCGGGCAACCCCGTTAATCGCATATCCCAGATTTGCCGTCAGCGTAGTAGGCACCCCTATCACACCGCTGTCCAGCACTTCCTTTATCGTCTGAAGCATAGGCATATATCGTGTCCACATGGCTTCCGTTATAAAAACATTGCGCTCTTCGGCAAATCCAAGCAGATTTTCCGCCTGGGCCGCATTTGCCGTAAATGCCTTTTCGCATAATACCGGCTTTCCATATTCAATACATAACTTTGCGTTATCATAATGTTCGGAATGGGGCGTAGCGATATAAATCAAATCCACTTTTTTATCTGCCGCCAGCTCTTCGTAAGAACCATAAGCCTTTTTACATCCGTATTTCCGGGCAAATTCCGCCGCTTTATTCTTATTTCTTGAACCAATTGCATAACATCTGGCACTCTTCATCTGCATCAAAGTGTCTGCCATCGTTCCGCCGATGCTGCCGGCTCCCATAATCGCTACATTCAGCTTATTTCCTATCACATAATCACCGCCTATTCCACATAATCGGATTTCACATACGCCGTCTGCCCGTTATATTTTACTCTCGTCCATCCGTCCGCCTGTTTCATCAGAAGCTCAAGCTTTTCTCCTACATAAGCCAGCCCCAGCTTTTCCCCACTCTCGCTGGCACTCTTTCTTACGTTAACATTCTCCGTTACGGTTACTGTCTGCACATCGCCGTTATTTCCGGCATTTTCCGTATTTTCATTCTCTTCAGCACTGGCATCCGCCTGCTCTGTTTCTTGGGTTACGGCTTCCTCCGAAACCACTTCAAGATATTCGCTCTTAATAAATGCATCCCTGCCCTCAAAACTTATTTTGCTCCAGCCGTTGCCCTTTTCTTCCAAAAGGGTAAATTCATCGTCAATCTGGGCTTTCCCCAGTTTATCCGCCGTTTCGCTGTCTGAGCTTCTAATATTTACCACATCCGTAGCACGCACTGTCTTGATTGTTACCGTCTGTTCTTCCGGTGCTTCTTCTTCTGCAGTTTCTTCTTCCTGGCTCTCCGGCTGGACTGCCTGCTCCTCTGCCTGTGCAGCCGCCGCTTCCTCTTCTTCTGCTTTCGCCAGTATCTCTCCTACAGAAGCGTCAATACGGCTGGACAAATCCGCAAGAAAAGCTTTCAATTCATCATCGCTTTCCAGCAGCTCATTATACTCCGCCACTGCCTTGTTGTTTAAATCCACCATATCATCCTGCAGGGAAATTTCACGGATATAATTGGTAACTACCGAATTGGCCTCCCCGCCGTTAATATAGCATTTTCCTTCCTCATCCGTACATACATAGAATGCCTTCATGCCCGGCACAAGCTTATCATATTCGGTAAACTTTACCTTTGAATAAACATAAACAAGATAAGAGCCCTCCACGGGTCC
>DNJW01000332.1:2243-2794 GCA_003488965.1 Lachnospiraceae bacterium
ATAAGAGCCCTCCACGGGTCCCAGTTTTGTATATACATCCAGCTCCTGATAGGAATCCACATATTTGCTCATCTCCTGTATCCGGATTTTCTCCTTATCTTCCACATAAGCATTCATGGATTCCACCGCTTCAATATCGCCTTCCGCCATCGCCGTATAATAGTCACTCATCAGAGTATTCACTGCCGGATAAGCGTTTACTTCCAGTTCCAGCTGGGCAATCGCATCTTCCTCCGCATCTGCAGGCTCATCCGCATTCTCCTGCGTTTCTTCAGACTCTATGCCTGCAATCTGGGCCTCCACTTCCTCAGCTGCCTTTTTATTCGCATTTACCGCTATAAAAACGGTAATCAAAACACACACCAAAAGAACGATGGGCATCACAATCTTTGTATGATCCGACACCCATTCCTTCATATCTTCTATCCGGTCTCCTATGCCGTTATGCAAAGTTGATTTTCTACGTCTGCTCATATATATATAAATATCCTTTCTCATCTTATAGGATTTAGGCGTTTGCGAAACATAATGATTCTGCACTTGTCATTGTG
>DNJW01000246.1:0-173 GCA_003488965.1 Lachnospiraceae bacterium
TCTTCTTTATAGGACTTTAGTACTGCTTTTTTATTTATTTTGCACAGAAAAGCCATTGGGACTTTAGTACTATTTACGTATTGCAAATTTCCATGACAGTGATATAATAAAATTGTAAATAGAAATAACCCTTCATCGTTTCTATTTATAGACCCTTATATTAATTATTTATA
>DNJW01000246.1:464-2631 GCA_003488965.1 Lachnospiraceae bacterium
TATTAATTATTTATACTCCCCTCATTAGAGCGTCAGACCCTTTCTGGCGCTCTATTCGTGTTCTGATTATGGTGCCAAAGATACTGCCGGACAAGCCTTTTAACACCTTAACCATGTTGTAAAATTATAAAGCGCAAATCCTAACTCCGGTTCCGCAGAAGTCTGATAATTACCGTTACGCAAATAAGAGGTATAAGAATAGGAAGAAACATGGATACAACCGAACCGACAATATTGATTACCACAAATACCAGCAGCACTGCCAAAACAAGCAGCAGCCAGCCTGGCATACGGTATATTTTAGGAGAAAAGCGCCCATTTCCCCCATCCTGCGCATTTTCCCGGGAGCCGTCTTCATACACTTCATTATATTCCTGGGCGCTTCCATAGTTCTGGGTCTGGTATCTGGATGTCTGAATAATCGTCTTGGCCAGAAGTCTGGGATCGCCAAGCTCGGCAACAATATCTTCTTCACTTTGTCCCATGCGAAGCTGGGTATCAAAATATT
Source organism: Lachnospiraceae bacterium (assembly GCA_003488965.1). Taxonomy (GTDB): domain Bacteria; phylum Bacillota; class Clostridia; order Lachnospirales; family Lachnospiraceae; genus Kineothrix. The sequence continues at coordinate 973 of DNJW01000246.1, forward strand.
CCTCATAATAACGCATATTTTCATTTACCGTGCTGCTCGTTAAGCTTCCTGCCAGAGTCCTATGCAGGCTGTCCATAAACTCACTTCTAGTCATAGTTTTCCTCATTTCTGCGCTTCTTTATCGCGCATTTCAAGTTTGCGTATGCAGCGCAGACACAAACAATCCGTTTTTTTCAGGACGTATCCTACAGTTTATCCATTCCGCGTCCTTCCTTCAGCCGTTTTAAATATTCCTCTGGATTTCTCATAAATTCTAACATTGTCCGGAAAGAACGCAGCACCATTGTTTCTTTATTACATTCTGCCGTATTTTTTCCAAAATCTTTGATTAAATTATATTTGTTCATCTGCCATACATACAAGTCAATCAGCGAATAGCCCTTATATATAAAATTATTGCAGAATTCATGGTGTTCCAGATAATATACCATTTCTTCATACAGTTCGGGAACCGCCAGCAAATCAGCCCATAATTCCTCCGTCCATTTCTGTTCCTGCCCTGCATAATTTCCTAAAGCAAGCAGCTTCTCATAAACCTGTATTTTTCTCCCGTCGTAAAGTATTCCCTGCACTTATTGTCACTTCTTTTCTTGATTCCATCCGTTTATGTTAACGGTCCAATCAGCCGCAACACACGGCCGAGCATTCTGTTCCGTACCGGTATCTTCTTATAATACTGCATATCAACTTCCATACAATGTCCTAAGGTCTCCTGAAAATCCTTTTCTACATCGGCTACGGTCTCATTTTTATACAGATAGACAGCGCACTCAAAATGGTGATATAGGCTCCTGTAATCCATATTAATCGTTCCCACAACTGCCTTCTCGCCATCGGAAGAAAAAACTTTCGCATGGATAAAACCCGGTTCATATTCATACACTCTGACTCCTGCCGCAAACAAATCGGGATAATATGTCCTGGACATGGCAAAGATTGCCTTCTTGTCAGGAATGTGGGGAATAATGATTCTTACATCAACACCCCTTCTTGCCGCATACTGAATGGCGTCCAGCATGGCATTATCTATAATGAAATAAGGGGTCATAATATGTACATATTTCACTGCACTGTGGATAATATCCATATAAATCGTTTCCGCCACATTTTCAGGCGTAGCCGGCCCGTCCCCGTAAGGTATTACAAAGCCCGGACAGCTTCCTTCCATTTTCAGCCCTGTCTTTATATACCTGGCATAATCCTCTGTTCCCCACTCAGACCCGTTCCACATCTGAAGGAACATAACGGTAAAGCTTTTCACCGCATCTCCTTCTACCTTAACCGCAGTATCTTTCCAATGTCCGTACTTAGCCTTGGCATTTATATATTCGTCCGCCAGATTCACTCCGCCGGTGTATGCGGTTTTTCCGTCTATTACCACAATTTTCCTATGGTCTCTGTTGTTCTGTGATGTGGACATCAGCGGCCTTATGGGGGCAAACATCTTCGCCTTTATTCCCATGGCGCGCAGCTGCTTCGGATAAGAATACGGAAGCAGAAGAATGGAACACATTCCGTCATACATAAAGCGGACCTCTACACCTTCTTTTACCTTCCTCTTTAAAATTTCCAGAATGCTGTCCCACATTTTTCCCCGTTCTACAATAAAATATTCCAAAAATATAAATTCTTCAGCTTTTTCAAGCTCCGCCAGCAAAT
>DNJW01000246.1:2899-3688 GCA_003488965.1 Lachnospiraceae bacterium
CAAGCTCCGCCAGCAAATCCTCATACTTCGCCTCGCCGGTAGGAAAGTAGGTCGCCCGGCTATTGCCATAGGAAGGGAAACCCCCTATTTCCTCCATGTAACGGACGATTCCTGCCATATGAAGGTCGGCATCTTCTATTTGCCGTTTTGTTTTCTCATCCGTATGCATAAAGGACCTGGTTTCTTTCAGCCTTTTATCCAATCCCTTTTTCAGGCCGATATTTCCCCAGTTCCCCATCACAAACAGATAAAGCAGCGCTCCGAACACCGGAGCCACACAGATGGGAATTACCCATGTCAGCTTGAACTCCGGCGTTTCATCCTTGTTGATGATATATACTAACAGCACTGCGCTGAGAATCAGCATCAGCAGCAAAGATATCTCCGAGTATTCCCCCAGCCACCTAAAACCGGCAAAAAGCCAGAATATCTGTACCAGCAGCAGGGCAACCGTTATCATGGTGCGGCTGAATATGATTTTAAAAAGTATATGCCAATATTTCTTCAATTTAATGCCAGCTTCCTTTTTAATAATTTTCTGCTTTCACCTGAAAATATGCCTGAGGATGCGCGCATACCGGACAAATTTCCGGTGCTTTTTTCCCGACACAGATATGTCCGCAGTTCGCGCACTGCCAAACCACATCGCCATCCTTGGAAAATACCAGGTCTCCTTCTATATTTGCCAAAAGCTTGCGGTATCTTTCCTCGTGCTCCTTCTCAATAGCAGCAACGCCTTCAAACAAATCTGCAATCTCTGTAAAGCCTTCTTCTCTTGCTTCTTTTGCA
>DNJW01000246.1:4038-17162 GCA_003488965.1 Lachnospiraceae bacterium
GTCCATTCAAAGTTTTCTCCTTCAGCCGCCGCTTTCAGGTTTTCTGCTGTGCTTCCGATACCGTTGTTTAACAGCTTGTACCACATTTTTGCATGCTCTTTTTCATTATTTGCAGTCTCTTCAAAAATAGCGGCAATCTGTACATAACCGTCTTTCTTTGCTTTAGACGCAAAATAAGAATATTTATTCCTCGCCTGTGATTCCCCGGCAAACGCTGCCTGTAAATTTGCTTCTGTTTTTGTCCCTTTTAAATCTGCCATTTCTTTACTCCTTTGTTTCTGTAATATTGTATGATTTTGTTGTTTTATAAATATATATTAGTGTATCATATAATTTTATAATAGGGAATAAAATAAATATAAAGTTTTCATGCCATATCCGTTCCCTTAATCCCGTTCCAAGGTATATAGTATCTCTTCAAAACATACGCCGTCAGTACTTGGAATCTCTAATTCAACCGATTTTAAAATTCCTGCCCTTACAAAATCCGAGGCCTTCTGCACTGATTTTTCGAAATCCACGCCGTTTACCGCATCCGCCGCTATAATGGATGCGAACACATCCCCTGTACCGGAACGCTCCGCCCCCGCTTTATGCACCTGTATCATTTTCGGCGGCTTTCCTTTTTCCGCAGCATAGCTTGCAATAAATTCCCCTTGAGGAATCCCTGTTATCACCACTTTTTCCGGTCCTTTGTTCATCAGCTTCTTTGCCATATGGCAAAGTTCCTCCTCCGCCCACTCCTTTTCTTTATATATGGTATCTGTCAGACGGCAGCATTCTGTCAGATTAGGCGTAATAATGTCCGCATATTCGATAAGCCTCTCCATTTCCACGCACATCTCTTCTGTATAAGTAGCATATATTCTGCCGTTGTCGCCCATCACCGGGTCTACAATTACTTTTGTCCTCCCGCTGCGAAACTCACGGATAAAATGAATTACCGTTTCTATCTGTGCCTTGGAGCCAAGAAAACCGGTGGCAATCCCTTCGAATTTAAGCCCCAGCCTCCGCCATTGGGCAATATATTCGCCCATTCTGTCCGTATAATCGTCAAAAAAATACTCCCCATACCCCATATGGTTGGAAAGAATCGAAGTCGGCACCGGGCAGCACTGTATACCGAGATAGGAAATAATAGGAAGAGAAACTGTCAGGGAACACCTTCCAAACCCTGACATATCATTAATAACCGCTATTTTTTTCTGATGATTATGGGACATCGCTTCTTTCTCCTTCTCCTGTCTTGCTTACTGCTAACTTTCTCCACCAATTATATGTTTTCTTCATTTCCCTGTCAACAAGAAGGATTTTTGTTTAAAGGAAACAATGCAGCCCGGCATGCTTCTCCTGTCCGCTCCGGTGTCCGGCATCCGTCTCTTGTCTGGTTTTTTGCGTTATTTTGGATGACAGATGTTTCTTAACAAAAGACTGGGAAAGTTCTAGGGTAAATCGCCCATGGATGGGCGATTTAGGAAATACGGGACACGGATGTCCCTTATTTCCGCCCCGGACGGTACCGACATTTGCTCTCTTTTGTTTAGAAACATCCCATCCAAAATTTTGCAAAAAACCAGACAAGCAGACGGATGCCGGACACCGGAGCGGGCAGGAGAAGTATGCTGGGCTGCATTGTTTCCTTTCAAGTATTAAATTTTTAGGATTCATTGCCTTATTTTCCCTAATAGGCTATAATAAACATACATTGCAGCGCGGTTTCGTCCTATGTTCCGGACAACAGGGGCAGGGCAAAACCGGCATATGAGCGTTAACCATCCCTGAGCAAGCTGCTGCCCGGGGGAATCATAACCAATGGAGGTATATAATGAGCAGATTTACGTTACCAAGAGACATTTATCACGGAAAAGGCTGTCTTGCCGAACTGAAAAACCTGAAAGGGAAAAAGGCAATTCTTGTTGTAGGCGGAGGTTCCATGAAGCGCCAAGGTTTTCTTGACAAAGCAGTGGAATATCTGAAGGAAGGCGGCATGGAAGTCAGCCTGTTTGAAGGAGTAGAGCCGGATCCGTCTGTAGAAACAGTTATGAAAGGCGCGCAGGCAATGCGTGATTTCGAGCCGGACTGGATTGTTGCCATGGGAGGCGGTTCTCCTATTGATGCAGCCAAAGCAATGTGGGCGTTTTACGAATATCCCGATACTACTTTTGAAGATTTATGCATTCCCTTCAATTTCCCGCAGCTGCGCCAGAAAGCTAAATTTGCAGCGATTCCTTCCACTTCCGGAACCGCTACCGAAGTTACCGCTTTTTCTGTAATTACCGACTATGCGGCAGGCGTTAAATATCCTTTGGCCGATTTTAATATTACACCGGATGTTGCCATTGTAGACCCGGACCTTGTTGCAGCGCTTCCGCCGAAGCAGGTGGCTTATACAGGAATGGATGCCCTGACCCATGCGATTGAAGCTTATGTGTCCACCCTGCACTGTGCTTTTACGGATCCGCTGGCACTTCAGGCAATCGAAATGGTATTCGATTATCTCCCCGCTTCCTACAACGGCAATATGGATGCCAGAGAAGAAATGCATTATGCACAGTGTCTGGCCGGAATGGCATTTTCCAATGCATTGCTCGGTATCGTACATTCCATGGCTCATAAAACAGGCGCCGCTTTCTCCACCGGACACATTACTCATGGATGTGCCAACGCAATGTACCTTCCTTATGTTATCAAATATAATGCAAAGGAACCTGCCGCTGCGTTCCGCTATGCGGAAATTGCCCGCAGGATGGGACTGCCCGGAAATTCCGAACAAGCTTTAATCAACAGCTTATGTGATAAAATCGATGCTTTCAATGTAAAATTGAATATTCCGAAAACCTTAAAGGAATTCGGTATTGACGAAACCGAATTCAAGGAGAAAATCGCAAAAATATCCGAGCTGGCCGTAGGCGATGCATGCACCGGTTCCAATCCCAGAACGATTGACCCTGCTGCTATGGAAAAATTGTTTACCTGCATTTATTATGGTACGGAAGTTGATTTTTAAACGAATTGTCAGAAAATCTGATTGACTAAAACCAGAAAAACAGCGGGAATGCTTATCTGCATTCCCGCTGCTTTATAATCACCGTGCGTTAGAGGATTCGAACCCCCGACCTTTTGGTCCGTAGCCAAACGCTCTATCCAGCTGAGCTAAACGCACATCCTTGCGGACGTCCCTATAACCCATATAGCTATATGATTTATATAGATACCGTCCGCAACGATTCTATTTTACATGCTTATCCCACAATTGTCAAGCTGTTATAAAAATTTTTACTCATTTCCGGGAAATGAAGGAATTCCTGCAAATCCTTTTTGCAAATCTTCATCCGTAGGGATATAATCTGACATTTCTCCATCATGGAATTTGCCGTAAGCTACCATATCAAAATACCCGGTTCCGGTAAGACCGAAAACAATGGTCTTTTCTTCCCCTGTTTCCTTGCATTTAACCGCTTCGTCTATGGCAACTTTAATTGCATGGGAGCTTTCCGGCGCGGGAAGGATACCTTCCACTCTTGCAAACTGCTCCGCCGCCTTGAATACTTCTGTCTGTTCCACGCTGACAGCCTCTAACAGCCCGTCATGATACAATTGGGAAACGATAGAACTCATCCCATGATATCTTAAACCCCCGGCATGATTGGGTGCCGGCATAAAGCAGCTTCCGAGAGTATACATCTTTGCCAGCGGACATACTTTTCCGGTATCGCAGAAATCATAAACGTATTTGCCCCTTGTCAGGCTCGGACAGGATGCAGGTTCCACTGCAATAATCCTATAGTCCGCTTCCCCTCTTAATTTCTCACCTACAAAAGGCGAAATCAAACCGCCCAAGTTGGAGCCCCCTCCGGCACAGCCGATAATAATATCCGGCTTGATATCGTATTTATTCAACGCCGCCTTTGTTTCTTCCCCGATAATTGACTGATGAAGAAGTACCTGTGACAGTACGCTTCCCAGTACATAACGGTATCCTTCCCTGCTGGTGGCGGCTTCTACCGCTTCCGAAATCGCACATCCCAGGCTTCCGCCCGTTCCGGGAAATTCAGCAAGAATTTTCCGTCCTACATTCGTAGTATCGGAAGGCGAAGGTGTTACGTCCGCCCCATAGGTACGCATCACTTCCCGGCGGAAAGGCTTCTGCTCATAAGAAACCTTTACCATATATACTTTACAGTCTAAGTCAAAGTACGCACATGCCATAGACAAAGCCGTGCCCCACTGTCCCGCTCCCGTTTCGGTAGTCACGCCCTTCAGTCCCTGCTGCTTTGCGTAATAGGCTTGGGCAATGGCAGAATTCAGCTTGTGGCTGCCGCTGGTGTTATTTCCCTCAAACTTGTAATAAATTTTTGCCGGAGTATCCAGCTTTTTCTCCAAGCAGTAAGCACGCACCAAGGGCGCCGGACGGTACATTTTATAAAAGTCCTGAATTTCCTGCGGAATATCGATATAGGCATCCGTATCATTCAGTTCCTGCCTTACCAGTTCATCGCAGAATACTCCCTGCAGTTCTTCAAAGGTCATAGGCTTCAGCGTTCCGGGATTTAACAGCGGTGCCGGCTTGTTCTTCATATCGGCACGTACATTATACCACTGTTTCGGCATTTCGCTTTCTTCCAAATAGATTTTGTAGGGTACTTTTTTCTCTGACATTTCCATTCTCCTTTCTTTTTACTGCCGGGTATTTTTATTTTAGGACCATACACAAAAAAATCCCATCCCGGCTCTGTGCCGGGACAGGACATTCATTCTCATTCCTGCGGTGCCACCCTGCTTGATGCATTGCTGCATCCTCTCATGATATGCCAACACATATCCGCTTTTTAACGGAGTCTCTCCTCCGGCGCCCTTACTCCAAAAAGCAAAATCCATGCTTTTCTTTTCCGCTTGCTCTCCAAAGCCCATTCCATACGGCAATCCGTACCGCAATCCCACCTCCTGCGGCTCTCTGTGACATCTCCACTGTATGTACTTACGCTTCATCATTGATTTATTCTATTTTATGCAATTTTGCCGGAAAAGTCAATGCTTTTTTTATAATTCTATCACTGCTGCTCCGCAGCTCGGAAGAATCAGCCTATTTCCCTGTATCAGTGTATTTCCCTGTATCAGTGTATTTTCCTGTATCAGCACACCTTCCTGATTCTTTAAGAGCATTTTCCCTTTCTTTTCCAAAGAAAGCACTATTTCCTCTTTTCCAAAATTGGCAGCAACCAGAATATCCTGCTGTTCCTTTTTTCTGTGGAACGCAAACAGCATTTGCTCTTGGGCACCCATTTCGGGAACAAAATCCCCGTATGTAAATACTTCCCGGTACTCTTCCTGCTTCCGCAATGCCAGCAGCTTCTTGTAATAAGATAATACCGAACCGCTGTCTTTTTCTTCCGTCTCCACATTGATTTCCTTGTAATTGGGATTCAGCTTCATCCAAGGTATCCCGGCAGTAAATCCTGCGTTTTCTTCTGCGTTCCATTGCATCGGTGTCCTCGCATTGTCCCTGCTGTGCTTAAAGCATATATACATTGCCTCTTCCTCAGACAGTCCGGCTTCCCTGGCTATCTTGTACTGGTTCTTTGTATCAATATCATTATATTCGTCAATATCCTTCATTTTACAGTTTTTCATACCGATTTCCTGCCCCTGATAAAGGAATGGAAGCCCTCTTAACAGTATGCTGACTGTTGCAAGCATTTTTGTGCCGTCATTATTCTGGGCATACTCCGGAAGATAAGTGCTTGCACCTCTCGGCTCGTCGTGATTTTCAATAATATTTGCATAAAACACATTTTCCCCGCATTCCGTCTGGGATTTCATCAATGCCTGGCGCCATCTGAAAAAATCATATCCCGGTGCATCGTACCAGCCATGTCCGCCTGCCATCGCCATTAAAGGCGCGAAATCAAACATAGTGGAAAAATAGCCCTCATCCCCTATAAATTTCTCCAGTTCTCCTTCCTTCATATTAAACACTTCCGCCACGGTAAATGCATCATGCTTTTCGAAAGTTTCCTGCTTTAGTTTTTGGAACAGTCCGCCGATGCCTTCCGCTTCCTCTATCATTCTCGTACACATAACCAGACCGTCGTCTCCGTCCGGTTCATAATCCGGGAAGCCCTCCGTCTTTTTCACGTTCATAATTGCATCGATACGGAATCCTGCCAGCCCCTTGTCCAGCCACCAGTTCACCATCCGGAATAATTCTTCCAGCACCTTTGGGTTTTCCCAGTTCAGGTCCGGCTGCTCTTTTGCAAACAAGTGCAGATAGTATAAATCCGTTCCCGGTACCGGCTCCCATACGCTGCCGCCGAAATAAGAACGGTAATTGCTCGGAGCCTTTCCATCCTTCCCCTTTTCAAAATAGAAATATTTCCCGTATTCTCCTTCCGGCTCCCTCAATGCTTTCTGAAACCATTCATGCTTATCCGAACAGTGATTAATTACCAAATCCATCAGAAGATACATATCCCTCTTTTTTGCTTCCGCAAGCAGCTGGTCAAAATCCTCCATTGTGCCGAAGGCCGGGTCGATTTTGTAATAATCGGAAATATCATATCCCTGGTCAATAAAAGGAGATTGATAAATTGGCGATATCCAGATAATATCCACCCCCAGTTCCTTTAAATAATCCAGTTTTCCTATAATTCCCCTGATATCTCCTATACCGTCCCCGTCGCTGTCGCAGAAGCTCTTGGGATAAATCTGATATGCTATTTTTCCGTGCCACCATTGCCTTTTCATATAATTCCTCCATTCATTCCCGATGCTGCCCGGTTCGTTATTGAGTACATTATATGAACTTATCCGCCTTTCCTCTATCCCCTTTCTGACCTTTTATTACACTATTTTGACTTTTCCGGTACTCGGAAGGAAGCACGCCCTTCTCCTCCTTAAACCTTCTGATAAAATATCCTATATTATCGTAGCCGCATTCCATGGCAATATCGATAACCTTCCTGTCTGTCCTGTACAGATATTCCGCCGCCTTTTCTATCCGCACTTCATTAATATATTCGGTGGGCGTCTTCCCCATAATCCGCTTAAAATATCTGCAAAAATATTGGGGATTCATCCCAAGCACTTCCGCCATATCCTGATTGGCAATCCGTCTGCCGTAATTTGCCTGGATATATGCCATCACCTTTTTCACATTCTCTATTTTCTTCTCTTCATAATCCGCTATGCTGCCCGCATGCAGAATCTTTCCGTCCTCATACATACAGGCAAACATCTGCAATAAATATGCTTTTGCCTTCATCCTTGCCGCCGGCGTTTCCCTGACCGCCTCTTCCAGCATTTTCTCATATCCGCCGGCAAGCTCCTCCCATATATCATCCCCCTGCGTTACCACAGCCGGGAGCTGTACCTCCCGCTTCAGCAAAGGGCCTATCAGCTGATGCTGCACACTGTCATAATGTTCAAAGCTGAGCATCTTCATGTCAAACACTACCGCACTTTCCCTGCATCCCTGTTCCCCGTAAATTCCATGAATATCCCCGGAACCCACAAAAAACAATGCCGGACTGTCCAGCCGGTATTTCTGCATATTGATGTCAATAACAAATCTGCCCTCTTTTATAAAAATAATTTCCGTTTCCTCATGCCAATGAAGTTTAACAGCAAACTCCCCTTCCCCCTCATAGCGGTATACCGCCAATGGAAACCGGACTGTTCCGTGCACTGCTTCTTCTTTCAAGTTTGTTTTATCCATATAAAAATTCCTTATCTCTTTTCTTTTACTTCTTCATCCTGAACGGCCGGCCTTTCCGGATTTTTTATCACACTTCAATGACATCTTTTTCATAGATGAGAACGAATTAAAATATGATACATAAGGGCTGCCCAAACAGATCGGGCAGCCCTTGCTTTGTCCTATTTATCATTACTTTTTCTTATTGCAGCATAGCAGCGCCATCCTGAAAATCAGTCTGGATTGCTGTAACAAGAGATGTCATTTTCTCCGCGTCAAGTTCTCCGGAATCAATTGCAGTAACCATCATATCAAGATATTCCACCATCCCGTCACATCCTGATTTGAACTTTTCATGGGCATCCGCATATGTATCCGGTGCTTTTACTGATGCAAATTCAACAAAAGGATCCTTCAGGCTTTCCAGCAGTTCTTTTGCCGCTTCCGTGTCGTTGGCATCAATAGAAGATGCGCCTGACATTGCGCTGGTAATAGACTCGCTCAGCTCTGCTGCTTTTGCCTCATACTCTTCCTCCGTTAAAGCTGCCTCTTCTTGTGTGGCTGCATCGCTTGAACCGCCGCAGGCTACTGCCGAAACACTCATTGCGGCTACAGCCATAAGCAGCGCTACACGTCTTGCCAATTTGTTTTTCATAATAACTTTCCTCCCTGCTATTTTTAAAATAATGCGGAAAATAACTCTGATATCAACCAGCCTTTTACTTTCCGAATGTCATTATAGCACTGCAAAAGGGAATTTCAATAGGACTTTTTTACCAATAGAACGCAGACTGCTGGAAATTTCCGGCTGCTATTCCCACAAGGCAGTAAGCACATGCTCCCCAGGCATCGTTACTATGCTTTCCGGCGTAATTTCTTCCCCGCTGTAAATCCAGCCTGCGAAACGGCTCCCTTCTTTTTCCGGGACAGGAAGTTCCCCATAAGCTTCCTGATAGGTCACTTCCATATACTCTATCCCATCCGGCAAGGTTCCTCCTCCTGCATCAAATTTCACTGTCACTTTGGCAGGCTCCCATCTGGCAATCAGCGTCAGGTCGCCGCCTACCTTTCCGACGGAAAAATCCCATGTCTCGTCCTCATGCCCTTCGTAATACCATCCTTCAAAAGTATATCCTTGGCGCACCGGCTCTTTTGGCATTTCCACCAGATTTCCATAACGGAGCTTCTGGGAAGCAATCTCTGTCCCTCCTGACGTATCAAAGGAAACCGTATAGCCGCCGAAAAAAGCAAATACGATAACCATTGCTACAATAATTATAATAATCCCTGCGATAAAGCCATCCAGAAGACGAATCGGTACATCTGTTTTATCATAAATTCCTCTTCCAAAACGGCGGGGGCGTCTGCTTCCGCATTCCGCCCCCTGGGTACTCTCGTCTTCTCTGTTTTCATTTGAAGATATATGATTCTCTGAAGAGAACTTATTGCCCTCCTCATCGTTTTCATAGCGATTTTCCATTCTCTGCCGCCTCTCCTTATTCCTTATTTACGTACCAGATATTTTCTCATATCAATTGCACAGACAACAAGGATAATCAGGCCTTTGATAACATACTGCATTGCCGCATTGATGGACAAGAAATTCAGTGCCACGAAGATAATACGGAGCAGAACAACGCCCATTACGATACCGCTGATTTTACCAGTACCGCCGACAAACGATACACCGCCGATAACGCAGGCTGCAATCGCATCACATTCGTAGTTAAGTCCTGTAGCTGCCGAGTTGGAAGCGGTTCTTGCGGATTCAATGAAACCGGTAATACCATACATCATACCTGCCAGTGTATGTACCATAATCGTTGTTTTCATAACATTGACGCCGGATACGTTAGCTGCTTCCGGGTTGGAACCTACTGCAAACATATTTTTGCCAAAGGTGGTCTTATTCCAGATAAACCACATGATAGCTACGATAATACATGCATACCATACAAAATTAGGAATCGCTACACCGCCTAATCCTATAAAACTTCCGGTTACGAAATTCTTAAAGGAATCATCCAGACCGGATAAGGGCTGCCCGTTATTTCCGTTAATCATAATATACATAAGCAGTATACCATATACAATCAGCTGGGTTGCCAAAGTAACGATAAACGGATGGAGCTGGAACTTTGCTACGAAGAAACCGTTTACCAGACCTACAATACCGCCCACAAGAATAACTGCAAGGATAACTACCGGAATAGGAAGCACCGGAAGATCCGGGAACATTCTTGATGCATAAGTTAAAGACTGCAGCAGTGATGCGGAAATACATGCAGTCAAACCAACTACACGCCCTGCGGAAAGGTCGGTACCGGTTAAAACGATACATCCCGCAATACCGCAGGCAATCGGGAGGTTTGCTGCCGAAAGGCTGATAATATTAACAATAGAGGGTGCCTTTATAAAGTTGGGGTTCTGTACCGTCGTGTAAATAACTACTATCAGAAGGAGAAAATAAATGGCATTGTTAATAATTCCTTCCTTCCAAAACGTCTTCTTATCTTTGCTGTCCATTGCCTGATAACGGGCATAGGACTGCTTCATATTCGTAATCGCTCTCATAAGAAATTGCCTCCTTATACATATTTAGCCGCAAGAGTCATAATCGCTTCCTGCGTAGTTTCGCTTGCGTCTACTTCTCCTGCCAGACGCCCGCCTGACATAACGAGTATCCTGTCACATATTCCCAGCAGCTCCGGCATTTCGGACGAAACTACCATTACTACCTTCCCTCTGTTTGCAAGATCCAGGATAAGCTGGTAAATTTCATATTTTGCACCTACATCAATACCCCTTGTAGGCTCATCCAGAAGAAGAACTTCCGGCTCCGTCAGCAGCCATCTGCCCAGAATAACCTTCTGCTGGTTACCGCCGGAAAGAGAACGGATTTTGGTTTCCTGTGTGGGCGTCTTTGTACGCATCGCATCAATGGACCACTGGGTATCCTCTTTCATGGATTTATCATTCAGGACAAATTTAAACTTCAAATGCTTTTTCAGGCTGGAAATCACCGTATTCTCCCTGATGCTCAGAATGCCGAAAATACCTGTCGCCCGACGTTCCTCTGTAAGAAGGGCAAAGCCGTTTTTAATGGACTCCCTGGCGTTCCGGTTTCTAACCACCTTTCCGTCCAGCTTGATAGTACCGCCTTTCCTTGTAGCTACGCCGAAAATATTTTCCAGAGTTTCTGTACGCCCGCTGCCGTCCAGTCCGGCAAGCCCTACGATTTCTCCCTTTCTTACCTTAAAGGACACATCATTCAAGAGAGAATACTGGGCGGTCAGATGCTCTACTTCCAGCGCCACATCGCCCGGCTTGTTTGTTTTCGGCGGGAACTGGTTAGTCAGCTCACGTCCTACCATCAGTTTGATAATTTTTTCCGTTGTCAGCTTCTCCGCCGGTTCCGTCGCAACCCAGGTGCCGTCGCGCATTACGGTAACTTCATCGGCAATCCGGAGAATCTCTGCCATTTTATGTGATATGTAAATTATGCCGCATCCACGGTCCCGCAGCATATTAATAATCTTAAATAAATGCTCCACTTCCTGCTCCGTCAGCGAAGAAGTAGGTTCGTCAAATACGATTACCTTAGAATTATAGGAAACTGCCTTGGCTATTTCCGCCATCTGCCTCTGTGAAACAGGCATCGTACTCATTACCCTCCTCGGGTCGATATCTATCCCTAAGTCTTTAAATACACTTACGGTATCATCATACATCTTCTTTTCGTTTACCATCAGGCCGCCTACCTTGGGGTAACGCCCCAGCCATATGTTATCCATAACATTTCTTTTCAGCGCCTGATTCAATTCCTGATGCACCATGGCTACGCCGTTTTCCAGCGCTTCCTTGGAATTTTTAAAATTAACTTCTTTTCCGTCCAAAAGAATCTTTCCGCTGTCCATGCTGTAAATTCCGAACAAGCACTTCATCAATGTGGACTTTCCTGCACCGTTTTCCCCCATCAGCGCGTGAACGGTTCCCTTTTTTACTGTCAGGGAAACATTGTCAAGTGCTTTTACACCGGGAAATTCTTTGCATATATCTGTCATCTGCAGCAGAGTATCCTGTCCCATGCATTCACCCTCCCTTTTCTTCCATAAGCTTTCCTACTCTATCCGATTTTTCAAAAAGAGCGGCAAACCGCCTAAGGCGGCAGCCGCTTCTTTATCAGCATAAGGATTATCTGTACTATACAGTATATCCGTATCTCATCCCGTCGATTTATTCACCTGTGTAAGGAGCGTAAGGGATAAAGATTTTATTGCTTACATTTGCAGAAATATTGAAGGAATCTGTATCTGCCATTAATTCCTTGCCTGCCTGTACATTCTTTACAAGATATGCAATACCGTCTGCCATACCTTCTGCATCCTGCTTAATTGTACCGGTCATCTTGCCATCGCCAATCAGCTGTTTAGCAGCATCTGTTGCATCTACGCCGAATACAGGAATCGTTACGCAGTCGTCTGTTCCAAGGTTGTAACCCTGAGCATTCAATGCGGAGATAGCGCCTTCTGCCATACCGTCGTTGTTGCAGATAACAAGCTCAATCATGTTGCCTGTAGCTTCGCTGTACTGGGAAAGGTTTGTAACCATGTAATCGTTTGCTGCCTTTGCACTCCAGTTACCGTCCTGGTCTACCTGATAGCAGTCAGAGTTGGAGGAATCGAAATATACCAATTCCGGTTTGCCTGCCGCTGTCAGAACTGCATTTGCATCTTCTACGCCGAACTGTGTACGTGCGATAGCTTCCGCATTACCAAGCTGGCCCATGAACATAGCATAGCTGATTTCTCCGTCGCCGTTCAAATCAATGTCATCATAGTTTGCTGTCAGGAATTCGCCGATCATCTGACCCTGCATATGGCCTGCTTCCGGTGCATCCGTACCTACGAAAGCACATTTGTCATAAGCGCCCAGCACTTTGCCTTCTTCTTCATCGGGTTCAACCGCACGGTTAAAGAAGATAACCGGAATGCCTGCTGCGCTGGCTTTGTCAACAATCTGCTGAGAAGCGTCTACAGAACCGGATGTAACGATATTAACGATAAGAAGA
Source organism: Lachnospiraceae bacterium (assembly GCA_003488965.1). Classification (GTDB taxonomy): domain Bacteria; phylum Bacillota; class Clostridia; order Lachnospirales; family Lachnospiraceae; genus Kineothrix. The sequence goes on from DNJW01000246.1 coordinate 16,803, forward strand.
TTTGCGCCCTGGCTGATAGCCGTGTCAATCTGCTCATTCTGTGTTGTCTGGTTGCTGTTCCCGTCATAATTCTGGAAAGTAATGCCGGCATCCGTCAATGCAGCATCAAGAGCTGTACGAACGCTGGAGATGTAGGTATCACTATATGTATAGTAGAATACGCCTACATTCAGGTCAACTGCTGCCGCTGCTTCCTCAGCGGGAGCTGCTTCTTCTGCAGGTGCTGCTTCCTCAGCGGGAGCCGCTTCTTCTGCAGCCGGCTCTGCTGCCGGTGCTGCTGCCGGTGCGTCACTGTTTCCGCAAGCTGCCATGCTGAATACCATAGCGCCTGTCAAAAGCAATGCAAATAACTTTTTCATT
>DNJW01000326.1:0-2423 GCA_003488965.1 Lachnospiraceae bacterium
TTTGATGGCAGATGAGAAACCGCATACGCGGATTTCTCATCGCCTCTTCGCGATAAATCGCTTAGAAATGGAGATTGGTATGAAGAATATATGGGAAAGGATAAAAGGGGAAAAAGCAGCATGGTTTCGTAAACGAAGTGTGGGGGGGGGTAATTGCTTTTACCAGAGTATAGAAATCTGCTTTTTTCTTTTGGCTGCAGCTCAGATGGCTGTAATTATTTATATTAATCTGACGCAGATGCCCTACCATGTGGGGTATGATGCATCGGCTTATTATTTGAAGGCGGCGGAGATATGGAAGCAGAAGACGTTGTTTATCGGACACTGGGCAGAGCAGACTACATTAGAGCTGGATACTTCTTTGCCTTTGGCCGCATTGTTTTATGGATGGAGCGGCAACATTTTTTTTGCATATGGTCTGGCCAACTGTTTTGTGGTATTTGCTTTAGCAGGGGTGTTTTATAGTATTTTAAAAAGTTTGAAATTTGAACCTATGGTCCGCTGGATATGTTTGAATTTTTTGCTGTGTCCTTATATTACCTATGTAGATAAGTTGAATGATTTAGGTTATTTTGCGTGTATGATGACTTCTTTTAGCGCATATGGAGTAAAGGTATTGATTATTTTAATGCAGTTAAAGGCGATGCTGGATTTAGAGGAAAAAAAGAAAAAATATTTTTATCTCATAATCACATCTGCATTGTGTTTTCTTACCGGGCTGTCTTCGGGATTTTTTGTGCTGTCGGTAGGGATTTTGCCTTGTTTCTGTTGGATAGCAGTTAAGATTTTTGCAGAAAATGATATCCGGTATTTAAAGTCGAAGCAGATAATTTATTTGCTGGTTAATACCGCGATGTCCGTTTTTGGAAAGTTGGCAGCAGCTAAAATCTTAGGTTTTTCAGCCAAAGACAGCAGTATGTACTGGATGAGCCTGAACAGCTTCTGGAAAAATATAGGGGGGATTTTTTTAGGATATATGCAGCTGATATCTGCACTTCCAAGGTGGGCAGATGTGAATATTAAGTTAGAGTCAATCAGTATTACGTATATGTTTTGCCTGATTTGTTTTATGCTGTTTATTGGGGCGCTGGTGTTATGCATTGCAGGAATGAAAAAGCGCGGATATAGCTGGGATATTGTTTTGTTTTTGGCAGTATTGGCAGAAAATATTCTGTTGTTCTCCGTTTTATATACGACGTATGAAAATAATATATTTGAAAGCAGATATTTGATACCGTCATTTATGGCTGTCATAGCCATGACGGGATATGCGATTCAGCACTTGAAGAAAGAGCGGATATTTGCTTATGCTGTGCTGGCAGTGGTTTTTATCGGGCTAGTCTATGTTGATTACAATTCGGACAAGCGCTATATTTCAAATAAAATAGACAGCCAGATGCTGAATGAAATAACGGCTAAGGCTCAAGAAACGGAAAGTGAAATTGTATATATATGGGGTAATGACCTGGCTGTTGAAGCAAGAAATTTAAGAGTTTATGATTTGGAACGGGTCTATAAGCTTATGAATGACGACGGAAGTTTTCATCATTGGGGGGATTATACGTATTATGACGATGGTGAAGGATATATAGGTTCTACCATGTTAATTTGTGAAAGCGGTTCGGAATGCGTTCCGGCAGAAATAAAAGAAAAATATAAGCTGATTTTGACAGTGGAACATTTGGAAATATATGCGGCAGATGAGAATGTGGTATATCAGATGGTTCATAAGAGATGAATTTATTTTATTTGGTTTAATGAAGGAGACAAAGAAAAAAGACCGTTTGTAAAAAAGGAGGAATTTGCCTATGGTGAAATTCAGTATAGCGGTTGTCTGCCTGAATGCAGGGGATAAGTTACGGCTGACGGTGGAAAGTATTTTACAACAGACTTGCAAAGATTATGAGATTATCGTGAAGGACGGGCTGTCAACGGACGGCTGTCTGGACGGGCTGCCAGAAGATAGGAGAATTAGGATTTTTAGGCAAAAGGACAGCGGTATATATGACGGAATGAATCAGGCAATGGACAAGGCGGAAGGGGAGTATGTTTATTTTCTAAACTGCGGGGATTTGTTTTACAGTGAAGATGTTCTTTGGCGTGTGAAGGAGCAGATGGAGAGAATACAGAAACCGGGGAAAAGATATATTTTTTACGGGGATATTTATGAACATCTGACCGGAGAAAAGGTAGCTTCCAATCCGTCCATGAACGCTTTTGGCTGTTACCGGAATGTGCCTTGTCATCAGGCTTGTTTTTATGGGATAGACTTGATGAAGAAAAAGCGGTTTGATACCGGATATAAAGTAAGGGCGGATTACGAGCACTTTCTCTGGTGTTTTTTCAAGGGACAGGCGGAAACGGTGTATATGCCGTTTCCAGTTGCCGATTATGAAGGAGGCGGCTTTTCGGAGACCAAGGAA
>DNJW01000326.1:2697-6903 GCA_003488965.1 Lachnospiraceae bacterium
GGCGGCTTTTCGGAGACCAAGGAAAACCGGAGAGTATCTGCAGCGGAGCATAAGGAGATTGTAAAAAAGTATATGTCACGGGGACAGGTGATAAAGTACCGGGCAGTGATGCTGTTAACCTTATCGGGGCTCCGGACCTGGCTGGCGGGGAATAGGGTGACGGCCCATTTTTATAATGGAGTGAAGAGGCGGATGTATGGGCGGTGACGGATAGGCGGGGAATTTAGGCTGAGAGAATATTCTGCCGATATGTTCCATGAAAATCCAAGTATGCCGGACATTCCACCAAACCCAGTAAAGCAAAAACATTCGGGCAGAGACCCTCATGTTTTATGGTTTTGGTTCCATGGCATAAAAAGGATTTTCATGGAACATATCGGCAGAATATTCGGCAAAGTCTAAAGTTTACACGAGAATGAGAGAAAGTGATTATACTCTGTATGGAGGGAGAAGAAAGATTGAAAATTAGAAATTTTCAATCTGGAGATTTGTGCTGCGCACAAAGTCTCCGGACTTTGAAAGGAGCATGGTTATGAATATGGGAGAGGGAAGGATAGCAGGGGGGATATTGGCGGTTGCAGGTTCTTTGCTGCTTTGCGGGTGTTCCAATATGAGGACGGCGGTGAATGAAACCAGGGAGGAAATCCCGGTGGAGGCCGTGATGGAGGAAATGGCAGAAATGATGGGGGAAAAGGAGGATGAGGTCAGAAAGGCAGCGGAGGATGAGGAATACTGGTCTATGGAATCGGCCATCAATACCTGGCTGATGGAAGGTCTGACGGATACGGAACCGGAAGGGGAAATGCAGGAAAGGGATGCGGATGCATATAAGATTACGGACAAGCCGGATGAGGAAGGGGAGTATCTGGCATTGACATCGGAGGAAGGGGCTTGTTATATACGCAGGCCGGCGAACCGTCAGGAGAACAGTTATCTGGAAAGCGAAGGCGCATTCCGGTTTGAAATTCCCCATACTTGGATATGGGGGTCCTGCGATTTGGATACGCGGCTGGATGCTTTCTGGGAAGATGAGGACGTTCCTTGTCTGCTTTGGGGAATTGAGGACAATGATATGGGAAAAAATGCCTTTTCCAAAGACTGGGAAGGGGTTTGTGCTTCGATAAGAAATACGGCAGAAACAGTGTTTGGCGAAAATATGGTAGATTTTACAGCCCGGAAGTATTCGGTGGAGGAAGGGGAGGATGTTTATAATTTCCGGTGTGCCTTTCATGACGAGCGGGGATATTTATGGGTAGTTACAGCCGCTTATCGTTTCGGGGAAAAATATATGCTGGAATTTATTGGGATAAAACAGGGGGAAGGCGACGCCAATATAGAAAATATGGCATTATATACGGCGGTCACTTATGAGGAATATGGAGGGGACAGATATAGGGAATACGAAGGGGAGGGGCACTATAAAGGAATGGATATCTGGGATTATAAGAAGTTCCACAATCCTTTTGTGCTGGCTTATGCGCAGGCAAACGGGAAGGAATGGACAAGTGCGGAATAGAAGGAGAATATATGAGAGTATTATGGCTGTGTAATATTATGCTTCCGGCAATTGCGGAAGTGCTGGGGCTGCCTTATAGCAATAGGGAGGGCTGGCTGACCGGAATTTATGAAAGAATCTGTCAGGGGAATACAAGGGCGGCAGGAAAGGGAGAGGACAGAGAAGCCGTCGGCATGGAAACGCAGGACAGCGGCATAGAACTGGGTATTTGTTTTCCTTTGGAAAAAATGCCGGAGGAGGTTTCCGGTTCTTTCAAAGAAACCTGGAAGCTTGAACTGAAAGGAAGCCGCGCTGTGGGCTACGGCTTTGAGGAGAGGCTGTCGGCGCCGGAAATATATGACAGCAGGATGGAAGAGCTGTTCCAAGAGATTCTGGAAGACTTCGGGCCGGATATGGTACACATTTTCGGAACGGAATTTCCCCATACGCTTGCCATGGTGCGGGCGTTTGGGCGGCCGGAACGGACACTGGTGGGAATCCAGGGGCTTTGTTTTGCCTGTGCCGATGCCTATATGGCGGATTTGCCGGAACAGGTCATTAGAAGAAAAACATTCCGGGACTGGATAAAAAAGGACAGCATTATGCAGCAGCAGGAAAAGTTCAGGATACGGGGAGAACGGGAAAAGGAAGCTTTGGGAAAAGTGCTGCATATTACGGGGAGAACGGAGTTTGACCGGAGGGAAACGGAAAAGATAAACGGGGAGGCAGAATATCATTTTATGAATGAAACGATGCGCCCTGTTTTTTATAAAGGGAAATGGAAAGCGGAGAAATGTGTGCCCCACAGCATTTTTTTAAGCCAGGGGGATTATCCTTTAAAGGGGTTCCACTATGTGCTGAGGGCTTTACCGGAAATACTGGAACGGTATCCAGATGCCGGTGTGTATGTGGCGGGAAACAGTGTGATTGACCATGATTCCATAAAGGATAAGATAAAACTTTCGTCTTATGGAAAATATCTTTTGGATTTGATAAAGGAATACGGTTTGGAAGCGCATGTGCATGTACTGGGGAAAATGGCTGCCGGGGACATGAAGAAACAGTTTTTAAAAAGCAGTGTCTTTGTCTGCCCCTCTGTCTTGGAAAACTCGCCCAATGCTCTGGGGGAGGCTATGCTGTTAGGAGTACCGGCGGTGGCGGCGGCTGTGGGAGGAATACCGAGTATGCTGGAGGACGGGAAGGAAGGACTTTTGTATGAAGCAGGAAACGTGAGGAAGCTGGCAGACTGCATACTACGTACTTGGGAAGAAAAAGAGGAAACGGCACGGAGGGCGGAAGCGGCCAGATGCAGGGCGTTTCAGGTCCATGACGGGGATAGGAATTATGAACGTCTGCTTGCAATTTATAAGGAGATAGTACAATGACGATTACTTTTGTATCCAATTATATCAATCATCATCAGATTCCCTTTTCGGATGCCTGCTATAAAAAAATCGGGGAAGGGTATCATTTTATTCAGACAGAGCCTATGGAGGAGGAGCGGGTAGCCATGGGATGGGGAAACGGGGGCAGCAGGCTTCCTTATGTCCATTGTCTGTATGAAGAGGAAGAACTTTGCCGAAAGCTGATGCTGGAAAGCGATATCGCTATTTTCGGCTGGATTAGCAGGGAAGACCTTCTGGATGTTACGGATATAGTGGAAAGAAGGATGAAAGCAGGGAAGCTGTCTTTCCGCTTAAGCGAAAGGCTGTATAGGGAAGGGCAGTGGAAGGCGGTTTCTCCCAGAGGGCTTTTGAAAAAATACAAGGACCATACAAGATTCCGCAAGGCTCCGGTCTGCCTTTTATGTGCGGGGGCTTATGTGGCATCGGATTTTCATATTGTAAGGGCATATCCGGGCAAGATGCTGAAATTCGGATATTTTCCGGAAACGGTGCATTATACGGAGAAGGAATGGGATGAGCTGAAGGAAAGGGACGGAAGAGTTCATATTGTCTGGGCAGGACGTTTTATGCCTTTAAAACATCCGGAATTTGCAGTCAGGGCAGGAGAGGCGCTGAAAAAAAGGGGCAAGGCATTCCATATCCACATGGTGGGCAGCGGGGAGCTGGAACCGGATATCAAAAACCAGGTCAGGGAAAAGGGGCTGGAAGACTATTTTACCTTTTACGGATATATGGAACCGGAAAAGGTGCGCAGGGTTATGGAGAAGTGCCATATCCATCTTTTTACAAGCAATTATCTGGAGGGCTGGGGAGCCGTGGTAAACGAGGCCATGAACAGCGGCTGCGCGGTGATTGGCAGCGCCCAGGCAGGAGGAGTCCCGTTTTTGATTGAGGACGGGAAAAACGGACTGATTTACAGGAAGGGTTCCTATCAGGAGTTTGAGAGACTGCTGGTGGAACTGGCGGATGACGAGGAAAAGATAAAACGGCTGGGAAGGGCTGCTTATGAAACCATTGCCGGAATGTGGAATGCGGAACATGCGGCGGAGGAACTGCTGCGTTTCTGCGGTGACTGGATGGACGGCGGGCGGATAGTGCCGGCGGAGGAAGGGCCGTTGAGTGCGGCTAGTTATAGTATGCATGCTGATTAAGTACATGCAGCGGAAAATAATAGCGTGGCGAATTGCACTCGTAAGCTTAAAAATATGCAGGATATTTACATTATTTGTTTCATGAACTCAAATTAAGTTAAAAATATCATAATATAACAAATAAGAAACTCAAATATATAGAAAATATTTATTT
>DNJW01000409.1:0-4474 GCA_003488965.1 Lachnospiraceae bacterium
CAAATATTCTGGTCTATTTTCCCGATAGCATAGGTCAAAAATGCTCAACGTAGCCCGCTGCGTCTCAGCTTTTTGGCCTGCACTCCCGAATAAATATCCTCAGAAATTTGCACAGAAATTTTGAGTACGGAGTACTAGGCAAAAGGCTGACATTACACTTGATACGCAGGATGGGCTTTCCTTAGATGAGAATGGAGAGGTATTTTTGGAAGAAGGATATGTTACTGGAAGGTCGCTGGATATATTTGGCGAGAAGATATATGAAAGTATTTCAAGCAAATTAAGTGGTGCTGCAACAGATATGAAAGCATTTGAACGAAACGCCATGCCTTGCCATAACAGTTTGGACATAGAACATTTGAAAATGGAGGTCTGATATGAACCTGACAAATTTTTTAAAACAGACAGATGCCCTTACATCGCAATATTCAACAGAGCAGCTTATCGCTTTTATTTATGATCTCGGAAGGGTTTTCCCGGAACATCGCAGGGAGGAGTTCTTGGGAATGCTGCAATCTGTCGGCAATAAGACGGGAAAAGCGTCAAACAGAAATGAGAGCAAAGATATTGAGTTCGATGAAATGTATCGTCATGTAAGAGAAAATTTAAAGAGTATTGATTCACAGGAAATTACGATTACCGGAATATTGAACGAAGAATATGATGACTGGTATGATGACAGTGGCGAGGAATTTTATTATGAGGACAGCAGCGGTATTTCAGATATGCTTGAGGAGGCTTGCAGGTTCGTGCATATCTGTATGGACATGGAAAGATATAAAGAAGGTTTTGAAGTCGGAAATCAAATGATGGAAATGAAAATTCTATGCGATAATGAATATGGAGATGAAGAATTTTCGCTTAGGGATATGGTGTATCATGAACTTTTGAACTGCGACCTGAAAGCAGTTATCCTTGATACAGTATATTGTGCGTATCATGCAGTGCCGCCTGCCAAACGTCCGGAGGCATTGTTTGGAGTTATTGTAAATGCAAAAAAGGATGAAATCACATTAGAAGCAATTATGCAGCATGGAGATGAGGAGTTACCTGCGCTTGAAGAATTTCTGCCGCTTTGGATTACATATCTTGGTGATAAGACAGGGCATGATGCCGACCGCATGAGTTTGGAAGCCGTTGGTTTGTTAAATGATATTTCTTTGGAAGTTCAGTATGCGGAAAAATATGCTGCTATCCATCCGGGATTATATTTGAACATATTGGAAAACGGGAAAGATGTAACAGCAGATGATATGGTATCTATAGGAATCAAGGCCATGAATACGATACCAAAGAAATATATTATGCGCAGCAGAGCAGCATTGAAAACAGCAGAGTATGTTGTTGCATCAGGCGGGGAACTGTCTTTGTTGGAAAAATGCTATTTTGCCGCATATGAATCGGATACGTCTGCCCTGAATTATCTCCGTGCGCTGTTAAACGGCAGCGATTACGAAAAGAAAAGGAAAGAACTTCAAAAAATCTTCATGGAATCATCTGCATATAAAAGTGGAGGTTCTTTTGGTATGTATGAAGGAACTTATTCATACTCTGAGAGGGAAGAAAACAGACCAGACAGCAATATGGTTTTGTTGCTCAGATTTTTAGACGGGCAATTCGCGGATGTATTGAATCAAGGATTGGGCAAGAAGGAAGCATTGGGCTGGACAGGAACTTTTATGAAACAGGGAATTGCATTGTATCTGTTATATTTACATGAGGGACAATGGAATGGTAAGGGAATTGCTGCTATGACAGAGATAGCAAAAAGTGCAATGAGATTTTCAGCAGAAGAATATCGAAAAGGCATTTGTGGACTTGAAGAAATGGGAGAAAATGCTCTGTTCTGCCAATTGTTTTTTAAATGGAAGTCTATGGTGCAAATGGAATCTGATATTAGAAACTGTGCAGTAAAAAGAATCACAGCGCTGCTGGAAAAGCGGACAGCAGGAATTATGGATGCAAACCGCAGAAACTATTATGGGGAATGTGCAGCGTATATCGCAGCTTTGGGAGAGGTGCGGGAATCTATGGGAGAGATGGGCGCAAAACAGAGGCTTATGACAGCATATAAGGATACGTATCCTCGAAGGAGCGCATTTCGGGAAGAAATGAGAAAGTATGGCTGGAGCGATACTAAGAGAAAATAGGAGCATCATTCTGTGTATATTGGTGTTGCGTTTTAGCAGGGAAATGAACTGTAACGAAATAGATGCAAAGAAACTGCGAGCAAAAGTATATAAATAATTTTATTTTATTACACCTCAGTGTTACAGAAAAAGATAATTTTAATTTATCTAAAAACCAAGGCAGATAAAGTATAATAAAATCCACAGAAAGGAGAGGTGTTATGAAGATGGAATGGAATGAAAATACAAGCCAGCTGATGGCGGAAAAAATCAGGAGAATAAAAGCGGAGCTGGGAGATAAGGAAGTGGATATAGACAGCCTTTCCCAAGTGCTGGAGGTTCTGCATCCCGAAGTTTCTCAGGGAACGCTGTATAGCAGCGTAAAGGAAATGAAAGAAGGAATCAGGGATATTTATCAGGCGGAAATGGAACAGATGAATAAAAGCGCTGCGCAGATAATTTCCGGACAGCTGCAGGGAATGACGGAAGAACAGCAGAAAGGCTATCTGTGTCAGCTGTTTGACTCCATAAAACTAAGTGATGAGAGCGGGGACGGTGAGATTGAAAAAGCGGAGGTTCAAAGCACGGATCTTGCACAGATGTCTCTGGAGGAATTGCAGGAGCTGGTTTCCAGGCAGCTAGTTAATTCGGTTTCCGGTTTGGCATATCATGCTCTGGATGACAATTTGCAGAGCATTGCCGGTATGGATTTCATTGCCCTGAAGACGGAGGAGGATGCGCTTTTAATGGCAGCGGCCCAGTATTCGGAGGCGCTGGACGGAAATATAGCGTTTGAATACAGCAAAGCTCCGAGGCTGCTTGGACAATGTGCGGCAGCACAGACAAAAATGGTCGCTTATTGTGAGGAAGTTATGGAGGAAGATATTCCGGAGGAAATGAAACGGGACAAGGTTCTTATGTTTATCAAATGGCTCTTTGCTATTCTTGTCTGTGTTGCATTCGCTGTGCTTGCAGCCGGTATCGGAGGAATATTGACTGCGGCGGCTTTTGAGATGGTAACGGCACTTTTGGGAACAGGAATTATTGCGCTGATTGTTCAGTGCCTGCTGGTATTTCCGATTGCATTGCTTTCGTTTGCGGCGGTTTTGGGTGCCGGGGCAGTAGGGTATGCAGCAGTTAAGGGTGCTTGCGAGCTTTTCAAAACAGCAGTTCCTAAAATCAAAGAACTTTACGGAAAGGTTCTTGTATGGCTGGGCAGGGAAAATCCCTTTGGCGAAGAGGAAAAAGAGGAAGAGTGGAAACCGGAAGATATGGAACAGAACGATATGGAGGAGGAAGAGGATTTGGCATATACTTAAATGCAGATTCATCATTCTGTCCTGCGGCGGTCAGTGCAATGCTGGCCGCCGTGTTGCGTTGTCCTGAAAGCGGAAATAGTCAGGCCTATGACGGGACTGGGTATATTCGAACATAATGCCGTCACTGTTATAGGTCTGGCTGCTGACTACCGCGAGACAGTTGTAATCACCTAATTCCAAATATTTTTCGTCAATTTGTGTCATTTTTTCTATGGTCATAATCCGCTTGCTGGTCACAATAGAAACGTGAAGAATATTTTCTAAATATTCATAAATAGAATTTTCCCCTATTTCCGGTGTCAGAAAGGGAACAACATCTTTCAGAAAATAATTATGATTAAGAATCAATGCTCTATTGTCCAGATAATGGAGCCGCTGAAGGTAGTATAGCTGTGAATTGACCGCAAAGCCGGTCTTTTTGGCTATTTTTTCATCTGCAGTCAGTTCGGCAAAGTAGATGACCTTTGTTTTGTAAGTCTGATGATTGCGGAGAGCGGATTCCTTAAAGGATTCAATTCCTCCTAAAGTAAAGGAAGTCTGCTGAGTGGGTTCAAATATAACGCGGACTCCCTTTCCCTGCATGGTCTGGACATAGCCGTCGGTTACAAGAGCGCTGACAGCACGCCGGATGGTGTTGCGGGAGCAGCCATATGTGAGAATCAGATGGTTCTCGGAAGGAAGAAGCTCCTGAAATCCATATTCTCCTGCTTCAATTTTATTTTTCAAATCTTTATATATAAAATCATATTTTGCTTTTGGCATGGAAAACCTCCTGGATGTCTGAATATATTATGTTGCCGTTGGATTTATAGTAACATAATTGGATTTGGTCAGGCAATGGTTATGTGGTATATGTTGGATAAAGTATGTATTTGAAGGCGTCCGCACAGCCAGAGAAAATATTTCTACGCTCGCCCCGCTTTCGCTTCACAAAAAACGCAGCAGACACTAGGCTCGGAAGAAGCTCGCCAAGTGCTGGCGTTTTTTGAGAGGCTCCTTAAGAAATATTTTCTCTGGCTGCGCTAC
>DNJW01000409.1:4744-4870 GCA_003488965.1 Lachnospiraceae bacterium
CTTAAGAAATATTTTCTCTGGCTGTGCTAATGTATCGGCTGCAAAATAACAATATCTTTTGCTTTGCACCAGTTCGGCTACAAAATAACAATATTTTTTTGTTTTATATCAGTACAGTAGCCCGGC
>DNJW01000133.1:0-4134 GCA_003488965.1 Lachnospiraceae bacterium
ATTTTAGATTCGGCGGTAGATTCATGGAGGTTTTTAGTCTCTGACATAATGTATCCTTTCTGTGTATAAAGTAAAATAATTACAAAGTAATATTCAGGCGTTGGATTGCCAGTTTTAGAAGTTCGATGGCACGGGAAAACTGCCCTGTCATATACAAATATCCAAATAATGCTTCAAGTCCGGTAGCAAGACGGTAATCATGAATGTCTGCATGCTTGGCAACAGAAGAAGTTTTGGCATTTCTTCCATGACGGAATGCAGAGAGTTCTTCTTCTGTCAAATACTCCTGCATGACAACGATGAGTTCTGCCTGTGTTTTTGCATTTACAAGTGCGCTCGCCTTTTTATGTAGGTTTTTAACAGGCCCGCCTGTTCTTTCTATTATAAGAGTGCGTATTATAATTTCAAAAACAGCATCTCCCAGATATGCCAGCTTCAGAGAAGAATAACTCCGGATATCTTTTTCATCATATGGGAAGTATTTGTGCATTTCTTCCAAAATAGTTTGCGGTTTTTCCATAATTCTCCTTTATGTCATATGGCTTTTTCTCTTTATTGTAACAGTTTCCGCACTCTTGTCAAGGAAAGCGTCAGCCGGAGATAGAGTAAATTTACTGTCAGTTGAAAATAGTGAAAGAACTCCTAAGATAATGTGTTCGACTTAAATTCTTCTTCTATTTTACCCTGCCCTTTCCGGTATGTCAAATAACCCTACAACAGTCTCAACTGTGTACGGATAGATGCTGTTTTCTTCCCTGTCATACCCGGAATATGAGCCTGAATCCGCTCAATATAGCTTTTTGCCTGATTGTAATGCTCTGCCCTTATTTCCCTAAGCGTTACAGCCTCTGCTACTGCTCCATCTGTGCCTGTAGCCGGAAACCGCCGCTGTTCCCTGCTGTATCTTACCAGCTTTATGATACCTTCCCTGCCATAGTTCTTTTCATAGCATCTCAGCTTACTCATACGGTCGGCACCGGTCTGGCTCCAGCCCATTGGTCTGGAACTCAATCTGTCTGACAGCACATGGCTTACATGACTCTCTGCACTGCATCCCTCAACCAGTTTATTTCTTAACGTCCTTCTTATCGCTGCCCAGTTCTCAAGTACATATGTCCTAAGAGTTTCTACCTTATCCGGATTTTTTGCCGTCTGCATTATGTTGCCTGTATACTCGTCAAACCGTTCCTTTGCCTTTGGGTTTTTCGCGTACAGCAGGTGCCACAGTTCTTCTTTGACCGCCTCTTTTTCATCCGGCATCTGGGTAGCCGCCTGATTGATGTGTTTCATCAAATGGTATTTATCTGCGCAGAACAGGGCTTTATCCAGATAGTCCACACCGCCTTTTATCCATGCCGCACCATCTCCGCTCACAAATATGCGTTTCAAATATTCCGTGTCATAATTCCTGTCTATATAGTCCCGGACATTTCTCCAAAGCGTTTTGTTTCCTTCCCTGCCCGGATAAAGACCGCTGAAATAAAAACTGCCTACTAATTCTTTTCTGTCTGAATATCCAGCTACCTTTTGTTTCCCTTCATAGACATAGATAAGTTTTGATATAAAGCTCTTATTATCCACGGATTTGTCCCCATGCTGCTCCGCTATATGGTCTTCATCCGCTTCAATAAAGAGATAATCCGCCTTTTTTACTTCTTCCGGAGCCTCACAGGGCATTTCTTCCGCCAGACGATGGACTTTATTCATTACGGTAGTTTTCGTTATTTTCTGTTTTGAGGGAAGTATTCCTGCCGCTCCACTGTAGCTTGTTTTCAATGCTTCCGTAAGCAGCATTACCTCCGCTTCTTCCGTAAAACGTTCATGCCTGTCAAGACCAATCAGCTCTTCAAGAAGATAGGTGTATCCCCCTTCCCCTGTTAATCTTTGGAAATAGGTGCAGTCAAAAGAAACATCCCCGACCGAACTAATCAGCGTCCTTGTGTCCGTTCTCTGTATGTTGTAACGTCCTTCCCGCCAGCTGCAGCAGCAGATCTGATGATTTACACTTGACAATATTTCACCGAGGAACCCGGCGGCAAAAGCCTCCGTGGATTCCTTGACTGCTTTTTCCAGCGAATAAAAATCCTTAGGATTATCAAAAAATTTTTCTTCCGCTTCAAATAAACCATTCACTAATAGCTCGAATAATGATACAATAGACATGAGAGTAATCATCTCCTTTAATTATAGTTTTTTTGTCGAAACCATTATATCAAAGGATTAACGATTACTCTCTTTTTTTTTTATTTAACTGACAAAATCTTTACTCTATTCTCTTAGGTTTTTCTATAATATATCCGCAGGCATTATCTGAACACACTAGTTTATTCCCTTTTTCCAAAAGCATATTCCCACATTTTGGGCATTTTTCCGCAGAAGGTTTCTGCCAAGTCATGACGTCACATTCCGGGTTGTTCTCGCATCCGTAGTAGCGTCTGCCCTTCTGAGTTTTCTTTATCACAATCTCCCCGCCACACTTCGGGCAGGTTACACCGATTTTTTCATAATACGGTTTTGTATTCCGGCACTCCGGAAAGCCCGGACATGCCATAAATTTTCCGTGAGGACCGTATTTAATTACCATATTTCTTCCGCAGATGTCACAGGCAACATCGGTAACTTCATCTTCTATTTTTATTTTTTCAAGAGCTTTTTCCGCATGGTCAACTGCCTGAACAAGGTCCGGATAAAAATTCCGGATTACCGTCTTCCACTCTACCGTTCCCTCGGCAACACCATCTAAAAGCGCCTCCATTGTAGCCGTGAAATTCACATCCACAATACTTGGGAAAGCACTGACCATAATCTGGTTGACAACGTCTCCCAATTCGGACAGGTATAGATTTTTTTGCTCTTTTGCCACATACCTTCTGGAAATCAACGTAGAAATCGTAGGGGCATAGGTACTCGGCCGACCGATTCCCAGTTCCTCCAGTGCCTTTACCAGAGAAGCTTCTGTATAATGAGCGGGCGGCTGTGTAAAATGCTGCTCTTTCTCCATCTCGTCAAGCTTCAGCTTCGAGTCCTCTTTTACTTTCGCCAGAATAGCATTTCCTTCCTCTTTATCTTCATCACTCCGATAGACAGACATAAATCCCGGAAATACCAGCTTCGAACCGGCACTCGTAAAACGGTGTCCCTTTCCATCTATTTTCACTGACGTAGTCTCATATTTTGCTGAGTGCATCCGGCTTGCCACAAATCGTTTCCAAATTAACTGATAAAGACGAAACTGATCACGACTCAATGAATCCTTTACCTGCGCTGGCGTCAATGTCACATAGGTAGGACGGATTGCCTCATGGGCATCTTGAATCTTCTTACTGGATTTCGGCAGTATATTGCCCTCGATTATATTCTCTGCACCATATGTCTCCTCAATAAATGCCTTGCATGCCGCATCTGCTTCCTCCGAAATCCGGGTAGAGTCCGTACGCAGATAGGTAATCAGACCGATCGTACCGTGCCCTTTTACCTGAACTCCCTCATACAGCTGCTGGGCAATCTGCATCGTTTTCCTCGTTGCGAAATTTAAGTGCTTGGAACATTCCTGCTGAAGGGTTGAAGTTGTAAACGGCAGCGGAGGTTTCTTTGTCCGCTCTCCCTTACGAATTCCGGTTACTTTATAACGTGCACCCTTTAGTTCCGCCACAATCCGCTCCACATCCTCTTTGGAAGATATCTCATACTTTTCCGGATTTCCATAATATTTGGCAACCAGCGGTTTCTTTCCTCCATCAATGATGAACTGTGCCTCTAACGTCCAGTATTCCTTTGGAATAAAAGCATCAATCTCACTTTCTCTGTCTGCAATAATCCGCAGTGCCACTGACTGTACACGTCCGGCACTCAGCCCTCTCTTAACTTTCTCCCATAGAAGCGGGCTGATAGAATAACCGACTACACGGTCTAAAATACGTCTTGCCTGCTGGGCGTCGACAAGGTCCATGTCGATATCCCTTGACTGCTTAATCGACTGCTTTACCGCATTTTTTGTGATTTCATTAAAGGTAATCCTTCGCGTCTTTTTCGGGTCCAGCTTTAATGCCTGACACAGATGCCATGAAATTGCTTCCCCCTCACGGTCTGGATCGGTTGCCAGATAAATCTTATCTGCCTTTTTTACTTCCTTTC
>DNJW01000133.1:4413-4635 GCA_003488965.1 Lachnospiraceae bacterium
TATCTGCCTTTTTTACTTCCTTTCTCAGACCAGCTAACAATTCCCCTTTTCCGCGTATTGTTATATATTTGGGCTCATAATCCTTTTCTACATCAATTCCCATCTGGCTTTTCGGCAAATCCCTCACATGACCATTGGAGGCAACCACCTCATAATTCTTTCCCAAGAATTTTTTAATTGTTTTAGACTTTGCGGGTGACTCC
The DNA here is from genome assembly GCA_003488965.1 of Lachnospiraceae bacterium. Lineage (GTDB taxonomy): Bacteria > Bacillota > Clostridia > Lachnospirales > Lachnospiraceae > Kineothrix. The sequence goes on from DNJW01000133.1 coordinate 4,617, forward strand.
ACAATAATAAGATTCTTAG
>DNJW01000021.1 GCA_003488965.1 Lachnospiraceae bacterium
ATTTTAATTGTAGAAGATGAAAAGAATATGCAGGACATTATCTGTGAATATATGCATAGAGGAGGGCATACCTGTTTTACCGCTGATGATGGTGTGGATGCCTTGATGTTATTGAAAAATAACCCCATGGATTTGATGATACTGGATATTATGATGCCGCATCTTGACGGGTTTTCTGTATGCAAAACGGCAAGGGAAATGATCAACTTGCCAATCATTATGCTGACCGCTAAAAGTGATGAGAAAGATAAATTGAAAGGCTATGAATACGGCGCAGATGATTACATGACAAAGCCTTTCAGTCCGAAAGTACTGCTTGCAAAGGCAAACGCCTTGCTGCGGCGCACTGCCGTATTCCCCGCAGATATGTTTAGTGATACGCTAAATCATACCATTAGTGCAGGAAAAATAACGATAAACCCAGCAACGCATAAAGTGTTCTTAGACGGTACGGAAATTATGTTGACCCACAAAGAATATGAACTGCTGTATTTTTTTATGTCCAATCCCAGACAGGTATTTTCACGGGAACAGCTGTTAAACCGTATTTGGGGATATGATTTTGAGGGGAATACACGAACGGTGGACACCCATATCAAAACATTGCGGCAAAAATTGGGCAGCGAGGGAAAGTCTATTGTAACGCTTATCCGTTCCGGGTATAAATTTGAGGTGGTAAAATGAAAGAACAATTCTCACTCCGCACGGTACGGAAAAAAATAATTATGATTTCAAAGATGGCAGGCATCGTTTTGATTGTTTCATACCTTATTTCAACACGGTTGCCTTTGGAAGAGGATGTTTCTTTTCTGCTGTGGATGGTCTTCGTTATTTTACTGACCCTTATAATAGATTATTTATTGGGAAGATTTATTTCAAATCCGATCAGCAAAATTTGTGAAATGGCGCACAGGGCAGCAAGGTTAGACTTTTCCCAGCGTTGCATAATAACATCAAAGGACGAATTTGGAGAGCTTGCAGATAATCTCAACAAAATGTCCGAAAATTTGCAGGATATGCTTGGAAAACTGGAAAAAGCAAATATTCGGCTTGAAAAAGATGTGCAGCAGGAAAGAAAACTGTTGGGGGAAAGAAAGGAATTAACAGACCGCCTTTCTCATGAAATGAAAACACCTATAGGAGTTATCCGTGCTTATGCGGAGGGAATACAGGATGAAACAGATGAATTGAAAAGACAGAAATATTCTGAAATCATCATTTCTGAAACAGAAAGAATGGGTATGCTGATCGAGGACTTGTTAGATTTGTCTGCTTTGGAAAATGGGGCTGTATCATTGATGCCGGAACGGTTTGACTTTGTAGAGTTTGTAGAAACGATAGCAGGGCGGCTACTGATAGATATGCCGGAAATTGATTTTGAATTACAGTATGAGCTTCCGGAGCATAAAGTTTATGTTTATACGGACAAACAGCGTATGGAGCAGGTTCTGGACAACTTAATGGTCAATGCGAAAAAGAATGTATCTCCAAAGGGAATTTTACGGTTATCCTTAATGGAACAAGGCAATATGCTTCAGTTTTCTCTTTATAATCAGGGCGCTTTTATACCGCCTGAAAAGCTGTCTAAAATATGGGAAAAGTTTTACCGTGATAAAAATGCAAGATACAATGGTTCAGGATTGGGTCTTGCCATTGTTGCACAAATTCTATCCATGCAAAATTTAGAATATGGAGCAGAAAATTTATCAGATGGTGTCCGGTTTTTCTTCTCAATTCCTACTATAAAATAAGATTTTCTTTTTTCACACCAATTTCACAGAGACCACACTTTGATTTCACCTCGTTTTTTTATTTTAATGGCAACAACTGACAAGGAGGAACGGCGTATGTTTTTAGGAGCTCCGTGGTATTGGTGGCTGATCATTGCAGCAGTGCTGGCAATTTCTATCCCCTTCAAAATAAAATTTATGAAATGGTGGAATAAACGCCAGCAGGAGAAGAAAGACGGTAGGTGTGGAAAGTGGGGTGATGACGAATGATTGAAGTTAAAAACCTGACTTTTTCATATGGAAAGAATAAGCAGGCTTTACATGGCTTAAATTTTTCTGTAAGGGATGGAGAAATTTTTGGCTTTCTGGGACCGAATGGTTCGGGAAAATCAACAACACAAAAAATTCTCACTGGAATTTTGAAAGGGCATGGTGGTTATGTGTCATTGTTCGGACAGGATATTTCCATAATGCATACACAGGACTTTTTTGTGAAGATAGGTGTGTTGTTTGAATTTCCCTATCTGTATGCAAATTTAAGTGCTATTGACAATCTTAAATATTTTTCATCTTTTTATCCTGCGGAGCAGCTTAGGGACATTAGTGAGATCTTAGAAAAATTAGAATTTAAGTCTGATTTTATGAAAAAGCCTGTTTCATCATACTCAAAAGGCATGCGGCAGCGTGTAAGTATGGCAAGGGCGCTGATCAGCAACCCTAAACTATTATTTTTAGATGAGCCAACCAGCGGACTTGATCCTTCCGGCGCTGTTCTGTTCCGCAATATCATAGAAGAAGAGCGTAAGAAAGGCACAACAGTATTTTTAACCACACATAATATGGTGGATGCAGATTTACTATGCGACAGGGTAGCTTTTATTACAAATGGAAATATCGTTGCACTGGACATGCCGAAAAGATTAAAAGAGCAAAACAGCAATCACCATGTACGGATTGATTACCTGTATCAGGGCAGGCGTGAGGAAAAAACAATAGAAATCCCGGAATTAGAAAGAGGCATTCCTTTTAGGCATGATGAAATTATCAGTGTTCATTCAGAAGAACCAACTTTAGAGGATATGTTTATCCAATATACGGGAAGGGGGCTGTCATGAGCTGGAATAATTTCTGTTCGTTATTCAAAAAGGATTGCCAAATGATGATAGCCGGAAAATTTTTTCTTGTCGCTTTTGGCTCACTGATTATTTATACGTTGTTTATTAACTTTGGCTACGTTCATTATATGAATGCCGAACTTTACAATGTATATCTCTATGATCCGCAGGGAACACAGCAGGAAGTGTCTGAACGGATTCATCCGGTGGCTTCGTTAGAAGAATTAAACGCAGTTCTTTCCGCTGATGCAAATGGCGTAGGAATAGATACCAGTTCCGGTACGCCGGGTATTGTTTTTTATTATGGAAGTGAAAAGAGTGATAACCACAGGACTGACTATGCATTGTCACTGCTTCATCAGGAAAATGAGTACACTGCTAAAATAGTAGGTTCAAATACACTGGAATCAAAACAGCGGAAAGAAATGTGTAGCGAATTATTGTTTATAGAAATCATTGCCGTTGGCTTTTTGGGGATTGCTTCAGTATTATTTAAAGAAAAGCAAATGGGGGCTATTCGGGTCCACGCAGTCCTGCCATTCAAAAAGGGATTATTTATCATGGCTAAATTGGCTGTATTCCTGCTGTCCGATTTGATTTTTACGGTATTGATGACTGTATTGAATATAGGATTTCCCGATGCAGCCGCTATTTTACCCGCGGTATTGGTGCAGACCGCAATTTTATCATTGATTATGGCGCTTATGGGATTTGGATGCACTATGATGCTGAAGGACTTCAGGCAGTTTTCCCTTGCCTATGTGATAATCGTCATTTTTGCTTCGGCACCCATATTTTTATCAGCAAATACTTCTGTGAAAATGGCGTGGATGGACTTGCACCCCTTCTATCATGTATATATGGGACTTAAAAATGCCTGCTTCGGGATGCCTGTCATCAACCCGGTTTACTATATTTGTTCTGTTTGTGGAATTGTCATTCTGTTCCTGCTGGCTCAGGCAGTATTTCATAGGGAAATGGGAAAGGAGGGCTGATGATGAGAGGCTTATTTTATCAACTTAAAAGTGTATGGAAAGACAAATTTTGCATGATGTCTTTTTTCCTGCCGATTGTCGTTGCTTTAGCTTTGAAATTTATCGGCGGGATTGATCTTTCTTCTGTGGCTGAATTTCATTTTGGTGTGTTGGAAAGCGACCTGTCGGATCAGACGATTGGCTGGTTAGGGAGGTATGGTTCTGTAACTGCATATAAAACACAGGAAGAATTAACCGCTGCAATCAATGAACCTTCTACATACATGATTGGAGTGACATCTGATGGTGGCAGCATTCAGACAATGGTATCCGGTGATGAACTGGATTTATTCCGCCAAACAGCTGATACGCTTCCGGCATTGTATGAGGGAAGAGAAAGGGCAGCAGAGATAAGCGTCAATATTTTAGAACGTCCTGATATGATGGCTGGATTTCAAAATATATTTATTGCCATAACGTTAATTGTTGCTATGTTTATGGGATGTACGTTTAATGCCATGAACATGATAGCTGAGAAAGAAAATGGTATTGATCTGGTTAATCAGGTATTGCCTGTGACACAGAGCGGGTATGTGATACAAAAAATATTTGTAGGTTTTACAGGAGGATGTCTGTCAGCCGTTTTGACCGCCTGTTGTTATTTCCGGCTGCAATGGGGAAGCGCAATTCTTATGCTGGTTCTGATTATGCTTTCCGCTTTTATAGCCGCGCTGATTGGATTGTTTATCGGTAAATTTTCCGAAAGCCTTATGGTAGGTGTTGTCTATATTAAGATTGTTATGATTATATTTATGGCAGTGCCATTAGTATCCTATTTATTGGCGGCAGGAGGTTTGGCTTCAGTACTTTGCTATTTTGTGCCGTCCAGTGCAGCCTTTGAAGGGATCATGAATTTGGCTGCCAGTGGTAATCCAGCGATTGCAAAAGATCTGTTGATTCTTATGGCGCATTGCGTAATTTGGTTTCTGCTTTATCTGTCAATTTCTAAATGGCAGAAAAAACATACATAGAGATAGGAATATTTAACATTTTTATTTTGACTTTGATGCAAAAGCTGTGAAAATCCGGTGTCTATAAGTAAATAATCTTTATTAATAGAAGTATATGTTAGTTTTATATCCTTCCTGTAGTCTGCTCTCTATTTCTATTGTTCCGTGGTGTGCTTCAATAATCTGCCGCACTAGAAGAAGTCCTAAACCATGACGCAGATCTAAGCGGTCATCGGTACTCTCCATGTAATGTGGTTTGTTTTTCAGTTCTTCTAACTTTTCAGCAGAAACGCCAATACCATTATCCTGGACGATTAAAAGCAGTTTGCTTTCTGCTATTTGCAGTGACAAAATAATTGTGCAGCCTTTAGGATTGCTGTGGATGCTGTTTTGAACCAGATTATTGATGGCACGTGTAATTAATTTTGTATCACATTCAATCATGCTGTTTTCAGCGTCAGGAGAAATATTTACCTCTAAAGAATAGAAATCCGGCAGACCGCTGTTTATCAGGTCTATGGCATAGGAACGCAATAGTTTTGAAAGTCGTATATTTTCTTTCTGCAGAGGCTGCATTTCATATTCAAGCTTTGATACGAGGTTCAAATCCTGCACTAACTCTTTTATTTTGATACTTTGCCGGGATATAACAGCAGCCTGTTCTTTAATCTGGTTACCGGCATCTTTGTCATTAACAATTTTCTGATAAGGTTGTAATGGAGGAAATAATTGGTTCTGTATTTTTGCTGATTTGTGCTTTGGAACGTGAATAGGCGAGAAACAGAATCAGCAGATCGAATACAATGATGCCAAGAAAAAAGAGGGGGATTTTGCGAACCATATCAATAGGATAGTAATTGCTGGTAATTTTCATATAGCTGTTTTGGGGATAACCAATAACTAATAAGCCGTTTTCATCACTCCACACAAATACAGGATAATCTTTCAAATATCCTTTGGAAAATATTGCAATATCCTGAATGGAATATTCAGTTGGAATTTCTTCTGGTAAATTAACAGTCCAATTACAGGAGCCTTCTGTATTCAGATACATTGCCCATAAAGAGTTGGTTATTAGCATCTTTTCCGCTTCATTCGTTATTCCATTGGAAGATGAAGCTGCTGCCACTTGCTTTAGCATATTCTGTGGAGAGGTACTTCCAAAGTTTTTTGATACGGCATTGTGAAATGTAAAAGCAAATGCAGCTATGTTCAATACGACGAGAGCTAAAATAAGTCCAATAAAAGACAGTAAGCGTTTTGAAATATATTTGCTGAATACTTTCATGGCTTCACTTCCTTGCATTTAATTTATAACCAAGCCCTTTAATGGTTATGAGTGATACAGGCTTTGAAGGATCGGTTTCAATTTTTTCCCGTATGCGTCGAATATGGGCATTCAGGCTATTTTCATATCCAAAGGGGTTATTGCCCCACAAGGCTTCGCATAAAGCCCCAAGTCCTAAGCCTGCAAGTTTATCAGCCGCTTCATCTTTGGCTGTCAGAAATATGATTGGAATATTCGTAAATGTCCGTAATTTCTTCATAAGAGAAAATCCATCCCCGTCCGGTAGCATGACATCAAGGATTGCAAGGTCGGGTTTTTCATGCATGGCAAAGATAAGTCCGGTTTGTACAGTGCCTGCATCAATGATATTTGAAAATCCGTCATCTGACAGAATGTCAATTACTATTTTACGCAGTTCCAATTCATCATCAACCAATAGAATTTTCTTTGTATGCAAAAATGATTGTTCCATGGTTATTTGGTATCTTGTTCGTTGCATGATTTTACGGCAGAAGGCACAAGTGCAACATTTTCAGTATTTCCGTTTTTGCCATGTGCAATAATGGTTTTTATATTAGCTCTTTTATTGGCTGTCAAAAAATTTGGTAAGAAAGAAATGAGGTAAACTATGGAAAAGAAAAAATTACAAAATATAAGCATTGCTGCCCTTATGATCAGTCTGCTGCCCTTTGTAACACTAATTCCTGTATTTCTGCAAATCGTATTGTCTGATGGATTGCGTACAGTTTGGGGCGGCGTCAATATTGCCTGTGTCATTACTGGGCTGTGCCTGTCTATTATCTGTGTTAAAAATAATAAAAGTCGGAGCCTGATAAATATTGTCTCTACAATTATCAGCGCCTTGTTGCTGATACTGGTTATTGGGATTATTATTTTGGCTTTGCTTTTAACTTTTCTTCAATAAGTTTAGTACGGACTGTAATGAAATTGTAAGAAGTGTTCGCTATACTAAAATTGCAAAACCTTTCTGCGGCTCGATATCAGCGATAATGGTGTTGGCATCCCAGAAGAAGGAAAGGATATATAAAAGTGTCATCTGATGAAAACGGCAGCACTTTCTTGAAAATCTTCTGTTATGGGGTTGACTCTCACACTATGGTATACTCTAAAGTAGGATTGAGCTCAGGAATACACATATATGTGAGGTGGAACAAATGTTAAGAATAGGAGATTTTTCAAAGCTGTCAAGGATCAGTATTCGTATGCTGCGGCATTACGATGAGATCGGTATCCTGCATCCGGAAAGTGTGGATGATTTTACCGGATATCGTTATTACAGCGAGTCCCAGCTTCCGCTGGCGGGAAAGATACAGGCGCTGAAGAGTCTGGGCTTCGGGCTTTCCGCGATAAAGGAAATACTGGGCAAGTATGAGGATGCACGGGAAATGGAAAGGTTTCTGCTGGTAAAACGGAAGGAGCTGGAAGAGGAAGTGCAGGGGATGCAGCAAAAGCTGATACTTCTTGACAGTACACTGAAATGGATGAGAAAGGATGGTAATTTTATGGATTACAATGTTACATTAAAGACAGTACCGGAACGTTATGTTGCGAGTGTGCGGCAGGTGATCCCTGCTTATGACAAGGAGGGGCTGTTATGGGAGATCATGTGCCGGGAACTGGAAGGACAGAATGTGCAGCAGGCGGTGCCGTGTTATGGGATGGCAATTTTCCATGATGAAGGGCATAAGGAGCATGACCCGGATGTGGAGATCCAGAGCGCGGTTGTGGGGACATATCAGGATACGGAGCATGTGAAATTTAAGACCGTGCCGCCGATCCAGATTGCGTCTGCCACATATAAGGGCAGCTATGACCAGATTTCAAGAGTGAATGCAGCTGTTGCGAACTGGGTGGTTGCGAACGGATTTGATTTTGACGGGAAGTCATTCTGTATCTATCATGTAAGTCCCAGTGACACATCTGACCCAGAGGAGCTGGTCACGGAAGTTTGTTTTCCGGTAAAAAAGAAATAGCATGTGCTGATTCAGGCATTTAGGAGGCGTCTCTTAGGAGGCGCTT
>DNJW01000058.1 GCA_003488965.1 Lachnospiraceae bacterium
CTTTTCTTCTTTTTTTATGTGTAAATTTTACAATTTTCTTTCTTATTCGCTTTTCCATTTGTATAAATTCATGATTTTCCCTCCTTCTTATTACATTTTCCCCCGTATGCTTGTATAATGTTTATGGATTTGGTATTATTTGCCCCTTCCAAATGTTTACATATTCGTAATATGCATATAATAAAGAATAAAAAGAATAGGAAGTGCAGACATGTATAAAATAGATTTTCATCATCCTTGTCACATATATTTTATCGGCATCGGGGGAATCAGCATGAGCGGGCTGGCCGAAATCCTGCTGGAAGAAGGCTTCCATGTATCCGGCTCCGATATCAGGCCTACTCCTCTTACCGAATCCCTTCAAAAAAATAACGCCACAGTCTTCTATGGACAAAAAGCCTCCAATCTGACAAAGGATATTGATGTTGCCGTTTACACCAGCGCTATCCATAAAGACAATCCGGAATATATAGCCATGGAAACCCTTGGAATTCCCAGCCTGACCCGGGCAGAGCTGCTGGGCCAGATGATGCAGAACTATAAAATTCCCATAGCCGTCAGCGGAACCCATGGCAAAACAACAACCACCTCCATGATATCGGAAATCCTTCTGGAAGCTGATTTGGATCCTACCTTGTCCATCGGCGGTATCCTGAAGGCAATCGGCGGCAATATACGTATAGGCAAGTCCGAATATTTTGTAACGGAAGCATGCGAATATACCAATAGTTTTTTGAGCTTCTTTCCTAAAATAGGAATCATATTAAATATAGAAGAAGACCACCTCGACTTTTTTAAAGATATTCAGGATATACGCAATTCATTCCGTCAATTTGCCGCCCTTCTCCCCAAGGACGGAACGCTGATTATCAGCGGGGACATTGAACACTATGAAGAAATCACCCATGGATTGGAATGCAGAATAATTACCTATGGCTCCTCACAGGACAATGATTATTTCTGTTCCGGTATCTGCTACGATGAATTTGCCCATCCCACATTTCAGTTAAACCGCAAAGGCGGGAAAACGGAAACTTTTTCCCTCATGGTTCCGGGAGAGCACAATATTCATAACGCTATGGCAGCCATTGCCCTTTCCGACCTTCTCGGCATAGACGGCAGCATTGTCAAGAAAGCTTTTCGCAAATTTTCCGGCACTGACAGACGCTATGAATACAAAGGCGAAAAAAACGGTGTTACTATAATAGATGATTATGCGCATCACCCCACAGAAATTACAGCAACTTTAAAAGCGGCCCTAAATTATCCCCATAAATCCTTATGGTGCGTATTCCAGCCTCATACCTATTCCCGGACGAAAGCTTTTCTGCCGGAGTTTGCAAAAGCACTTTTGCTGGCGGACCACGTGGTACTTGCCGATATTTATCCTGCCCGTGAAACGGATACCCTTGGTATCAGCTCCCAAAACCTGCAGGATGAAATTCTGCATCTGGGAGGAACCTGCACATACCTTCCTTCTTTTGAAAAAATTGAAAAATTTTTATTAGAAAATTGCATAAACGGTGACCTGTTGATAACTATGGGTGCGGGAGATGTGGTAAAAATCGGCGAAAATCTGCTTCAAAAATAACTATCCACAATATCCACAAATTCTTTGAAAAATCTTTATTCCGGAATTTGTGGATATCCTTATTTTCCCGCAAACAATCTCCGTTTTTAAAATTCCATATTTTATAAAGCTTTTCTGCTCCTTTTTTTTCCGCTTATTTTTTTCTTTTGAATTATACACATTTTCCACATTTTCCACTGTCGCCGCCTTTCTTCTTTCCCATATTTTTTTCGGGAAAATTACTATTTCCATTTAATATTTGTTATGATATAATTCATCATACTTTAGATAAGGAGTATTTTTCTGCCCCGCTGCAGACGGAACGGAAATCAAACAGCTAAGGACAGGTGAACGTTATGGGCCGTTTAAAAATTTATAAAGACAACTATACCGAAGCAACAGCGGTATCCAACATTTTCATTGATGAATATATGAAAGATGCCAACGATGCGCAATTAAAAGTCTATCTATATCTAATCCGTATGATGAATGCCAATCTGCCTACCAGCGTGTCTGATATTGCAGACAAATTTAACCACACCGAAAAAGATGTACTCCGGGCATTGAAATACTGGGAAAAGCAGAAGCTTCTTTCTCTCGAATTCGATGCCTCCAAAAATTTAATCGGCATTCACCTTCTTGACTTAAACAAACCAAAAGATTCCGCCGGGGAAAAACCGTTTACCCCGGTAGTTACCCTGATGGCCGCGGGCTCTATCCAGTCTGCACCGGAAGAAACCGACGGCAAAAGCCTTTACGAAAAACCCGCATATACATTGGATCAGATTCGGGAATTCAAATCCAACGAAGAAACTTCCCAGCTCTTGTTCATTGTAGAGCAGTATATTGGCAAAACGCTTTCCTCTTCCGAAATCAAGACGGTTTTCTTTATTCAGGACAAGCTCGGCTTTTCCATGGATTTGACCGACTATCTGGTGCAATACTGTGTGGAACGGGGGAAACGCGATTTCCGCTACATAGAAAAAGTTGCCGTAAATTGGGCACAGGCAGGTGTTGAATCTCCTGAGGACGCGGAAAAATATGCTTATAAATATGACCGGATTGTTTATAGTATCATGAACGCATTGGGAAAAACAAATGCACCTACAAAAAAAGAGGTGGAATACATCAACCGTTGGACGAAAGATTTCGGTTATGAAATGGATGTAATTGATGTAGCCTGCGAACGTACAGTTCTAAGCACGGACAAACACCGGTTTGAGTATGCCGACCGTATTTTAAGCGGCTGGCATCAGGCCAATGTCCACCACAAGTCGGACATTGCCAAAGCGGACGAGCTTTTCCGGCGCAGCAGGACAGTTCCGCAGACTAAACCGGCCGCCTCCAATAAATTTAACCAGTTCAAGCAGAATAATTATGATTTTGAAGCTCTTGAAAGAGAATTATTAAGTAATTAGGAGGGGAATGGAAACGTGTCCTTAAACAATACGCAATATGATGCTATCATGCGCACTTACGAAGAAAAACAAACGCGGAACCGCCATATGCTGGAAGAACGGCGGGCTTATGTCTATTCACATGTGGACGGTTTCCGCCAGATGGAAGACTCCATCGCCTCTATTTCCGTTGAACATGGAAAAAAACTGCTGGCAGGCGACGAATCGGCTCTTAGCGAGCTGAGACTTCTTCTTAGGAATTTATCGGAAAGCAAAACCAGCCTGCTTGTTGCTTCAGGACTTCCCGCCGATTATCTGGAACCGGTATATGACTGTCCTGACTGCAAGGATACAGGGTACATAGACGGAAAAAAATGCCACTGCTTCCGTCAGGCAGAAATTTCCCTCTTATATGAGCAATCCAACATCAGCAAAATCCTGGAAAACGAAAATTTTTCAACCCTTTCCTACCAATATTATGAAGGGGAAGATTTTGTCCGTTTTCAAAATGCAGTCGAAGAATGTAAAAAATTTTCACAAAATTTCAGTTTCGACTACCATAATCTCTTTTTTTATGGTACAGTGGGAACAGGAAAATCATTTCTTTCCGGATGTATCGCAAAAGAATTGCTGGAAATGGGGTATTCCGTTATTTATTTTAGCGCAGTCGGGTTCTTTGAGTCATTATCCCATTTTTCTTTTGATTATAAGGCAAAAGGAGAACTGCAGAACATCTATAGCGATATCTGTCAATGCGATTTATTAATTATTGATGACCTGGGAACCGAATTAACAAATAATTTTGTCACTTCCCAGCTTTTCTCTTGTCTAAATGAAAGACATATGCGGAAAAAATCAACAATTATCTCTACTAATTTATCATTGGAAGAGCTGCGCAACCGGTATTCCGACAGAGTCTTTTCCCGGATAACAAGCAATTTTATCCTATGCAAGATCACCGGACCGGATATTCGGATATTAAAAAAAATAGAAAGCCAGAATAATTTTTAGTTAAGTACGCAAATTACAGAAAGCGAGGATCTCATGGCAAAGCGTGAAGAAAAAAGAAATTTAGAGACCATCCCTGTAGGTTCCTTAGGACTTATTCCCTTAGAAGGATGCAAATCCCTGGGAGAAAAAGTAGACTATTACCTTGTAAAATGGCGGACAGAACGGGAAAGCGAACATAAAGACAGCCTGGCATTTGCCGGCTATCAACGGGATTCCTATATTTTAGGCGCTAAAGTTCCCCGATTCGGTTCCGGCGAAGCAAAAGGTGTCATTTTGGAATCCGTCCGCGGCACGGACTTATATCTTCTTGTAGATGTAGCCAACTACAGTCTTACCTACTCTTTATGCGGTTATGAAAACCACATGTCTCCCGATGACCATTATCAGAATTTAAAACGTATTATTGCAGCCGTCGGCGGGAAGGCCAGACGCATTACTGTTATTATGCCTTTCTTATATGAAAGCAGACAGCATAAAAGAACATCCCGAGAATCCTTAGACTGTGCTCTTGCCCTGCAGGAAATGGTCGCTATGGGCGTAGATAACATTATTACCTTTGATGCCCACGACCCCCGTGTCCAGAATGCCATTCCTCTTCACGGTTTTGAAACGGTGCAGCCTACCTATCAGTTTATTAAGGGATTACTCCAGAATGTATCCGGTCTGGAATTGGATTCCGACCATATGATGGTTATCAGCCCTGATGAAGGCGGTATGAGCAGGGCTATTTATATGGCAAATGTCATTGGCCTGGACATTGGGATGTTTTATAAGCGAAGAGATTATACTACAGTCGTAAACGGCCGCAATCCTATTGTTGCCCATGAATTCCTCGGGACCAGCGTGGAAGGCAAGGATATGATTATTATTGACGATATGATTTCCTCTGGAGAAAGTGCTTTAGAAGTTGCCGCCGAACTGAAAAAAAGAAAGGCTAACCGGGTCTTCATATGCGCCACCTTCGGTCTCTTTACTAATGGACTGGAACGGTTTAACAGAGCATTTGCCGACGGAATTATCGATAAAGTACTGACAACCAATTTAATTTATCAGACACCGGAACTGCTGTCCTGCGAATGGTATATCAACTGTGATATGAGCAAATATGTGGCATACATCATCGATACCTTGAACCACGATGCTTCCATCAGCGATCTGCTTGACCCCAACGAACGCATCCAAAGTATTCTGACAAGATATAAAAACGGCGACTTCGAAGATTAATCCTATAGGATTGTCTATAGGAGAAAGGAGTTTTTCTATGCCTTATGTTATTGCGGTTATTATTTTATTAGTTGGAATTATTGCTTTTTTGGGCTACCAGCTTTATGTCAGAAATATTCAATATACCTATAAAGCGGATAAAATGTCCGACCTCGAACATTCTTATGAAAACAAAATCCAGAATTTGGAAAATACTATCAGTTCTTTAAACAAAACTGCATATACCCATACCGTTACAAAAATAGGAAACATTGATTATTTTATCAGCCGCTGCACTTCTCTATTTGAGCATTATCCTGATGCTGTTTTTACCATGATCGGTTTCAGTATCTCCAATCTGGGGAAAATCAACCAGTTTTTCGGTCCTTCCGAAGGCGATAAAGTGATGGTCTATACTGCAGATATACTGAAAGACTCTGTAAAGGGCAATGCCGCCTATGCCCATGTTAATTCCAATTTGTTCGGTATTCTTTTGCGCGATTCCGGCGAATCAGAAATAATGGAAATCATTGATTCGATTACGGCAAAACTTAAGAATTGTTCCTCTACTTTTACAATAATGCCTATTTTTGGTATCTATTATGTGGACCGCAGCCATGCGCATGACAGTATGATGGATATTATGAACTATACTTTGTTGGCGCAAAAGGCGGTTACAGATCCGGAAAAAGAAAATTATGCCTATTTTACGGAAGAACTTAGCCGCACTTATAACGAAAACAAAAAGATGAGCGCCGAAATGGAAGAAGCTTTGGATAAACACAAATTTATTGTTTATCTTCAGCCTATGGTTGACCTTCACTCCTATCAGATTGTATCTGCAGAAGCTTTGGTGCGCTGGGATTATCCTGGAAAGGGAATTCTTTCTCCTTATGCTTTCCTTCCTCTTTTTGAGAATACCTCTCTCATTCAGAAGCTGGATTATTATATGTGGGAAGAATGCTGCAAAGTAATCCGGCGCTGGATAGACAATAAGATAACTCCTATGCCCATTGCAATGAATATCTCGCCTATTCATTTAACCAGCACTGCATTTATCGACAAACTTGAGCAGCTGATGCACTCCTATCTGATTTCCAAAAATCTGCTTATTTTGGAATTGCCTGAACGCGGTGTCGCCAATGCTACAAAAGAGGTAACTGAAATCATTATGAAGCTGCATGAAAAAAAATTCTCGCTTTGTATCGACAACTTCGGAAGCATACATTCTCCTCTGAATCTTTTAAAGGATTATCCTATTGAACGGATTAAACTGGACAGAAGCTTTCTTAACAGAAATTCCAGTTCCAAGGAAGGGCTTACCATCCTCCGTTACTTAATTGCCATGGCAAAGGAACTGAATCTTACTGTTATCACGGAAGGTGTAGAGTCCATGCAGCAGGCAAATTCTCTTTCGGATATCGGATGTGACATTGCTCAAGGATATTTCTTTGCTAAACCTCTGGATGTAAGACATTTTGACCAGTTGAACAAATCAATGCTCCGCAATTTATATAGACCGTCAGAATATTATCCTACCTTTGAGGATTTTGAGAAAGATGTGGATATATTGACCCAGATGATGCAAAGGGTTGGATAGAGATTTTGACACATTAAAAAAGTTGGCCAGGCGGCCAACTTTTTTAATAATCCAAATCTGTTTTCAGTTTCGCTACCGTAAATACAAAGAAGTCGCTAAGCGCCGGATTTACTTCTGTTTCTATATCTCCAGGCTTCTGGTCCGATACGGTCACGGATGCCACGACCTTATAATTGGATAAATCCATCTTTGATGCATCCTTGACTGTCAGTACCAAATCCCTTGTAACAATTCCCTTTTCTGCTCCGCCCGTCCCCTTAGATATTTCATTCCAGCTGAATTTATAGGTTATAAACCGGGAATTGCTGAATTTTCCTGCCGATGACTGACCTTTTGACAGTGCTTTCTGCATATCGGATGCAGGCGGACTATTCAGCTGCAAGGACAGCTGGTCGCCGGTATACGGCTCGTAAACCTGTACTCCGTTCTTTATCTTCTTTTCCAGAATATGATACGTTACTGTATAGTATTTGTTTACGATTAACTGCTCATTCATCATCTGGTCGCTTCTAATGATACCGTTAAAATCCAGCTTAAAACCAAAGTTTATGGCATGAGGCATAGGTGTCTGGTTCTGATAAGTATTAATGCCCAGCTCCATCAGTTCCTTTGTTTCCAAAGCACAAGCCAAGTCATTTTGTATCAAGGTTCTTACTTCACCGCTATGGGTATCTATGATTTCGCCGCCGGCAGGATAATTCTTATCCTCAATTCTCAGCAGTTCTATATGCACTCTATATTCGCTTTCCGTATAATCCGACAAATCAGCATTGGCAAAATTAAGAACGATTTTCATCCTGTCTTCCACGCTGTATTTCCTATTCTGGAATTCTTTATCAATAATATTTCTCAAGTCGTTCATAGGGAAGCTTATCTTTCCGTCCTTGTAAAAATACATTTCCGTCCTATTCACATAAGCACCGAGATTTTCCTCCCCCTTTATCACCTCTTCCCTGGGATTTACCCGGTAACCGTTTACCGTTACATTAGTATTATCCGGCAGACGCACTCTATTATCGTTGAGATCGGTAAGGTAGATTCCTACCTCCAGATACTTATCCGTGTTGGCGCTGTCTATGATAGCGCCTCCGTTTAACAGACGGTTCCAATACAGCTCATCTCCGGCAACCTCAAATGCCGCTTCAATGGTAATGTCTTCTCCATCCTGCAGAATTCCTTTCACATGGGTTCCGCTTTCTTTCCCCTTATCCAGTAAATGAATACTCAGTGCCGGCTGTCTGGTTACCTGAAGATTCGTCCGTTCCGTCATTGTTGTTCTGGCTTCTATATTGCTATTACCCGCCTCGTCATCAAAGACAAGTTCAGGACGGGCATGGTAATATCTGATATCCGACTGTTCCAATTTTCTTTCCGCTCCCGAAGTATCTACCACCAGCAGGAATTTTTCCACTGCTGCATTCCAATATTGGTACTTATAATCCTTTCCTGCCATATCATCAATGGTTTCAAAAGCATCTTCCTCATTTTCTCCTGTATAGATTTCCTTTCCTTTGTCCACATGAATCGCCTTATTGGGATCCTTTACCAGATTGCCTCCTGCATCTTGACAATAACCATAGGGGATACCGTTTTCGTCTTTAAACTTATCAAAGGAAATCACTTCCTCGTTATCCCCGGTCACTGTATAGTAGTATACTTTATCGGCATCGCAGACATCAATCAGTGTCAGTCTTGTTCCTTTCCAGAAGGTGTCATGACCGGAATCCGGCCGGGACATTTCCAGCTTTTTGTCCACATAAACCGGTGCATCATTATTGCTGTATGTATATCTTGCACTTCCGTATATGTATTCCATATACAATGTATAGGAACTGTCGCTTGCTAAAAACGGTCTTCTGTATGCTCCTTCCGTTTTTGCCTTTTCTACATTATATGTTTCTCCTTCTACCATCTTAAGATGAGTATCTATGGTCAGCCTTTCTTCTACGAAAACCGGTATCTGCAAAACAATGGCTTCTCCATCTGTCTCCGCTCCGCCGTCGATAGGCACATAAGGCTTCTGACGGTAAGTAACCGTAACCATGGAGAAGGTTCCGTCCCCGTTGTCATCAGATGAATCGTATCCGTTATATGCCACGCTCCACCGCTGATCTTCGCTGTAGCTGTTGTCAATCTTAATACTGCTGTGCCCGCCTTTGGCGCTGATCACACCTTTCTCCACTTTCTTTGTTTCTACCGCTATGTCTATAATACGGCCGATACCTGTGTCATAATTGTCATTCTGTAAACTTCCGCTGTTAAACATACCGCCAGTGTCTGTCAATGCGGCCACCACACCGGAAAGCAGCTGGTCTATGGTTCCGTACTGCATATCAATATCAATAAGGGGAAGTTTTACCCTGTCTCCTCCTCCCCCATTCACCGTGAGGGAAGAAATATACTCTGACACCGTATCGTCTTTATAAACCAATTGATAAACTTCCGGCACGGAATAACCGCTGTCAGTTTGTATTCCAAGACGGTAAGCATCTAACAGCGCAGCGGTATCCGCTTCGGTACCCGTTTGCGTTCCTGCCACCTCCGTATATTCTTTCAGTTTTTCCTCTACATTTATCTGAGAAAACAAGCTGTCTCTTCCTAAAAATGTATTTCCCCATACTGCCGCCGCTGTATTAGCTACCGATGCATCAGGCTCAAAATAAACGGCATGAATATTTTCCCTATACTCATAGGGGAAAGAAAACATTTTGCTTCCGGCATCCCCTGCCCCGGTCAGGCTGCCTGCATCTACCGTAGGTCTGGTAACAATATCCGCCTTATACGCCACAGCAGGCTTTAAGAAATAGGCATGGCCATCTCCTGTATAAACACCTGTCAGATTCCCAAAGTATGCAGCATATTTTCCTATATCCCCCTCCTTTAATTTTAAGGGAAGCTCCGTAAACTGGCTTCCGTCCCAGAGTTTTGCGGTTTGTGCAGCAGCTATGTTAAGCCCATCGGCTATATTGCCTACCTGTGCCAAGGCCTCCCCGGAGAATGCCGTATTTTGGATGCTGTCCGGAACAGTCCAATAGCCAATCTGATTGTCCCTTACGGTAACTCCATAGGAGTAAATTTCCTGTGTCAGATTCAGATAGCCAAAAACTCCTCCTGCCCCCTGTTTACTGCTATCCAGCAGATGATTAGCAAAAATACGGTTGTTTTCTATCTTAATATTGTTTAATGTGTGACTGTCGCCCTCCATGTTGGAATTTTCTTTTCTTCCGCAGAATCCTCCCGCTGCAGCGTAATCCTTCTCTTCCTCTTGAAGCGCTGCTATTACATTGCCCGTTATTTCCATATTTCCAAAGCAGGTCTGTCTGCTCTTGTCCAGACCAAATACGCCGCCCGCCGTATAGCCCAGCAGATGATTTCCGTCTATTTGGATTTTCTCTTTATTCCTCTCTTCATCGCTCCATATATTTCCAATCCGCTGGCCCATGTCTAAGGCACCGGCAATTCCTCCGGTATATTTTCCATAAACCTGACATTGGCTTACACTGATTTTCTGCAGTTTCTGGCTGCCGTCCATAGCATCAATGCTTCCGTAAATACCTCCTGCCCCGGCAGCCCCGTTAATGCCGGATATACTGCCGTTGCTTCCGATCATACAAGAAGCCACGGAAACATTTTCCAGCTCCGTTCCCAGCTTGCTGGAAGCGCTGCCAATCATGCCGCCCACAGAGCCTTTACCGCTTCTGATTACACAATTTTCCACTGCTGCCGCATTTCCCTCTGTGCCTTTCAGCTCCAGTGTTTCCATCATTGCTGCAGCACCTATCATACCTCCTGCGGATCCTTCCGATACACCAGACGCTTTATCCGCCTCTTTATCCGTCTGACTCCGGCTGTCCGATACAATGCGCATCCCCGACACTTTTGCATTGGTTACTGTTACGCTGCTTCTGTCCCCGTCCGCATCGCTTCCGTTCCAGGCCGCTCCTATCAGTCCTCCCGCATGGGACAGACGGGAAGAAATCTCATACTCCGGCTGTCCGTCTTTCAGAGTGCCTGTTACTTCCACATTCTCCATAGTAATCTTGCTTTTCCAATAGCAATAACCGATAATGCCTCCGGCATGCAAATCGCCTTTAGGAGCCGCATCGGTCATGGAAACCGCAGCATTGCCGCCATAAATGGACCGCACATTGGTATTGACTACCTTTATATTGCTGATTTTGCAAGTTGCCTCCCGCTGCAGCTTTCCGATTACTCCGCCCAGCCCAAAAGAACCGTTTTCCGTTTCATTTTTCTCCGAACTTTCAATGGTACTATTGGCAACAATCATATCGGATATCAGCAGATTAGAGTCGCTGTCATTCTGCCTCCAGCAATAAAATTCGCCGATAATTCCTCCCGTACTTTCTTTTCCGCTGACAGCCACATAGTTTACATCGGGATTTGATGTCCCGCTGCCTGAACCATTTTCGCCCTGAATCGTAAGCTTTATCCTTTCATTGTCGTCCCAGTGCTTCCCTACATGGCCAATCAAGGCGCCGCTGCGTCCTCTGCCGTCGCTCTCCTGCAGATGTCCCTCTGTCGCCGCATTCAGCCCTGCTCTTGTATATTCGTTGATAATATTTACCCTATAAGCCGCTGTTCCTCTTACTTTGCACTGCTTCAAAGCAAGGGTATAATTATCCACATCCCCGTTTTCTCTGGCTGTCATAAGGCCTACAATACCGCCGTTGCTTCCCTGTTCCGTATAGATTGTCACTTCTTTTCCTTTTGCTGTTACTTGACAGTTTGTAAAGGAATAATCCAGTCCCGTGCCCTTTTTGGGGTTAATCCATCCGGTCACACCGGCCGTATAGCCAATTCCCCATATATCTGCATCTAATATTGTAATATTTTCTATTTCCCACGGACGGCGCATCATTCCTACCAATGCCGCCGCACGGTCCGAACGGTAATTAGCGGTATGGCGTCCTGCCTCCGCACTGCTGCTTTTGAAAGTTCCCGTTACCACCAGATTCTTAATCCAATAAGGATTTGCACCTCCTATTCTTACCAAATCGTTAAACAAAGCAGCTGTATGTATCTCCTTTGCATAATCATTGACCATTTCTGCCTTTATGGTGGCACCGTTTCCGTTAAAATTCGCCCTGAAATCAGAATATACTCCTGTACTTTCCGTCCAATCAGCCACTATCTGGTCTTTAAAAACACGGTAGGTTGCCCCCAAACCGCGGAATCCTCTCCTGTATACGGATAAATCATAGTCTACAACACTGATATCCTGGGAAGAATTGTTATGTACAAGATCATATTCCATAACTGCATGAACATCATTAGTAACTGCATTCAATTTGCTCCTGTACTGTGGATTGCCCGCATCTCCCTGATTCAGCAGCGTCAAATAAACTCCCTTTTCAGACGGACAGTTTTCAAAGGTATCGCCATCAAAGGTCATATACTGGTATATATACGGATACCAGTATGTCTTATTATCCCACCGAGTGGCTTTCCCCAAGTCCGCTTTATCTCCGCCCGCACTTTGAAGTTCATCGCTCCCTACCTTATCATAAGCTGCTTTCCGGCATACTGCCTTTACATCATATCCTCCCCCTCCATGCCATATGGAAAATGCATCCGAATTAATGGCCATGGACACCAGCTGCAGCTGTTTTGCATTTTCTATATCGCAAATAAATTGGACATCACTGTTATCGTTTCTTATTTTTATCCATTGCCCCTGCATCTCTGATGCTGTTATGACATCATAAGTATTGGAAAACGGCAGCTGTCCATGTTGGTATATTGTTGTTCCCCCAACATTTGTAATAGCCTTTCCCTCATGAGGAAGTACCACTGCCCCATAGGCATCATTTTCGTCGTCATAGAGTACAAAACCGTTTTCCACCTTTCCAATGGCTCCCGAAATGTACGGATATCCGTTAATATTCCCTATTTTGTCCGCCGCTATCTCATCAATTTCCTTTGCACCATAATTCAATATTCCGCATTTAAAATTTTCCAGATTTTTCTGGTCTAAATTGCGTAATATCAAAGACCCCTGCTGCACGGTGCCTACATAGCCGCCCACCGCTGCGTTGCCCTGGTCGTCTCTCCATACCCTTACCGCAAGGGTACTTGCCACTTCAATATTGTCGATAATATTATCCCCGCCCAGAATACATGCCATTACGGTTCCGCCGTTATTTTCCACGCGGATAACATTAGTCGTATCGTCCCCGTTCAGCGCCGGACTTACAATTCTGAAATCTTTTGCTACTGCCCCTTTGGCATACTGTATCAGACCGAAATTGGCACAGCTGTTATTATCCGCCCTTTTGTACGGCAGGGTAACCGTAGGATAACTCCCGTCATCGCCCTTTTTCCCTACGATAACACCGGCAAAGGGATATTCCTCCGTTCCCAAGCCGACAAAATCCATGGCAATCGCTCTGTCAGTAACGGAGCGAAGACCCGAAAAATCGATATCGTCCATAATCATATAGTATGCCTGTCTCAATTCATCCCGAGTCGGGAAGTCGTCGTCCTCGTACTGTACTAAATCATCTTCCTCAAACCCATCTCCCTCCAAATGAGTCTTGTCGCAGATTCCGTCGCCGTCGCCATCTATAATTTTTCCCGGTTTCCTGATGCTCCATTCCCTTAAATATTGGTCGTTCCCGTCTTTTCCGCTGATAAAATAGCGGGCCAGAGCCAACAGCTGTTTAGCGCTTGTAATCTGGTAAGGGTCCTCATAAGTACCGCATCCTTCTGTAATTCCTTCATTCTTAGGATTTACTTCAATATCCTTGCTGACATGGCCCGGTCCCTTGCAGACATAAGGCAGATACTTATCCCAATCGCCGTCAGGAATCTTATATGCCCCATCCAGCAGAAAATCCGCATCCTCCCCGTCTACATTCCAATATTCCACCCCGTCCTTTAATTCCTTGCCAATCGTCACATACGGTCCGAACTGTGCATAATTATTATCCCCATGGATATCGCCTAAAAACGGAGCCCTCTGTATCGTCTGACCCGGAACACTGTCCACGCCTTTGTAGGCTTCTTCGGTAAAAAGGTATCTGGTATAACCCTTATTTCTCTCCGTGCTGTCCGTATACTGATATTTATCAATCAGCGTAGCGTATTTAAAGATTCCCCCATTTTCCGGAGTCTTGTCCGGCACTTTAATATTGGTAAACTCCAATTTAATATTATCCGCATTTTGGTCGCCTACCCGGCCGATTAGGGCAGCGCCTGCCAGTTCTTGCCTTTTACTCTCATATCCCTCTGTTTTTAGCCAGCTTATATCCACATTAGAGCCGTTATTAACCGCCCCTATCAGCAATCCATACCCGTGTACCTTCCCGCCGTAACTATTCAGATAACAATCATCCAGCCTAATTTTATATATCTTTTTTGTTCCGGCAATGGCTCTTGAAAACAACGCCCCCGAATTATCGCTGATATGCGAAATCATACCTGACAGCGTAAGGAAATCATCATCCCCCTGTACCGTCACATCTCCCGCCGGGCTAATCAGCAGCCCGCTGTGCATCATATAATGCTCTCTGGCACTTCCTGGTCCCCGGTCTGTCACGCCGTTTAGTCCGCTCATTATCTCATTCCCATAAAATACGATTTTTGCATGATCCGTTCCCTCTATCGTTCCGCCAAAAACAGGTGTAGGATAATAACTTTTATTTTTTAAATCTATGGTTCCCTTTATTGTCACATGATTGCTGCCTCTGTTCGGGAGATTGCCGCTTGTAAAATATGGCTTCAGATATCTTCGGACGCTCTCATTCATATACTGGGACAAATGCCAAATCATCATTTCATCCGCATTTGTAATCTCTAAAGACGATGCATCCAGCGGCTTGGTCAAAAAGTTATCCTCTCCTGCCAAAGAACTGCCGAACAGATTATAATAATATCTTGTTTTCGACGAGCCTCCGTCCGAACCGAAAGGATGCTTGCTGTAAACCATAAAACCATCGGCAAAAGCAGGGCTTATAATATTTACAACACCGCCATATTCATATTCTCTGACTCCGTACCCGCTGTTCTGTCCGATATTATTTCCTACAATATCGCTGAAATTGCCGGTAGAACCGGTTACCGCCACTTTCCCGGCCGTATTGGGATATTGATTCCCATTTCCCGTCGCACTTACTTCCTGCCCTGCAATCTGATATCCCTCCAGTTCTATCAGGGCATCATATCCGTTATGGAACAGAAGACCGTTATAGCTGGAGTTTGACATATTAAATGTACCGCTTTGTACTTTTGTATCTTTCAGCTGTATTCTTCCGGCCACTGTATGAACCATACCGCCGAAAGAACCTTGCGTGGAATAATACGGACCGTCTGCCGCCGCACTGCTGCTGTTGCCTACTGTCACTCCTTTCATGGAATAGGATTCTGTTGCGTCCTTATAGGGAGCAATATCAAACCATATACGTCCAAGAAATCCCCCTGTTTCTCCTCCGTCTGTAATGACCAGCCTTGCCCCGTTTTCTACAGTAATGCCGTCCATTTTCAGGATAACCCTATCCTCATTTGTCCTGCCTGTGCCAAATTCGTTTATTTCTGTAATCATCCCGCTGGCAAGGCGGCTGGAAGACTCTATATCCCCTGCAATCTCCAGATTGTTTATCTCAATTACCGGCAAAGCCCCTCCTGCCCCGCTAGCGTTATTGTAATTTGCAACCATCCCCCCGGCAAACTGTTTCTGCTGGTCATCTGTTACATTTTCCTGGCGGATTCTCAGACTTCCTCCGATGCGGCTGTCAGATACCTTCAGCACTGTGCCCGGTGCAGCGCTGTAATCCGCAAACATCCCGCCATAGAGGTAACGGGAATTTAAAGGACTTCCCGTCAGATTCATTTCCATATCCACGCGGTCTACTGTCACATTATCGGAAGCATATGCTGCCAGCCCTGCCGCTGCTTCCCTTGCATATTTGATATTCCTTTCCACCTTTAGATTGCCGAACCTGGCTCCGCTGCCTGCCCGGGGAAACAAAGAGAGGTAAGACTGGTATGTAATGCATTCTCCCAGCTTCAATTCTGCGTATCCTCCTCCGGCGCCTGAAAAGCTGCCCGTGAAACTCTGGGTTTTTCCGGTCTCATCATTACGGTTCAAGGAATAAATGCCGGAACCCTCCAAATTATACTCTGTCTTCTGCAGTACAAAATCTGCTCCCAGAAGAGTATCTTTCCCTGCTCCCGGAAAACAGTTTCCTGCCAACTTCCCTTCCGTATTCAGCATAATCGCCAGACGCATCACGTCCGCTTCTGAATCCAATATCCAGGAACTGCCGGAATTCCCTACTGTTCCCGTTACTTGTTTTTGCTCATAGGAAATCAAGGGAGCCGTATTTTCTCCCCAGTCCCCGTTCTGGTAGACACCGCCATAGGTGCCGATATCGTCTACCCATCCCTTTCCTTCCGGTCTCCCATAGTTGCTGCCCGCTTCAAAATAAATCAGGGATTCCTGCTGCTTTCCTGCAATATGCCCCCTCTGCAGGGCTGTATTATCCCCTTCTATCGCAAGAGCTGCTACATTGATTTCTCCATCCAGTGCGGCCATACTCCCGGCCATAACACTCCCAAGGATTCCTCCTTGAATGCCTTGGTTCTGTTCTGGTCTGAACGTAGAATTCACTTGGGCATTCTTTACCTTGATTACCGAATTGTCTGCAATCTTCCCTATTACCCCTCCAATGGTTTCCGCCTTATTGATTCCGCCGCTTACCGTTGTACGGTAAACTTCTATATATTCACCTTCCGCCGTTCCAATCACGCCCCCGGCGGAACCGCCTTGTGACAGTTCGGAAATTTCTCCCAATATCTGTATGCATTCAAAAGGCTGATTTTCATCGGGCACACCAACACGGAAGTTTGAGCCTTTCACATAACCGGCAATGCCGCCTGTATTATCCGTTCCGCTCACATTCCCCCTTACGGTGATATGATGCAGCAGACTCCAGTCCCCACTGTCTGCGCTTCCATTGGAAGCCCCTTCAAAATATCCGAGTACTCCGCCTGCATTCCCGCTGTTACCTGTTACACTTGCTTCTATTGCCACATCATTCAATTCTATTTTTGTACGGATACATTCTCCTGTCAGTCCGCCTGCATGGTTTCCTTCCACATTGCCTGCAAGGACAAGTGTCCCGTTATCATTCCCGCCGCTTATCCGGCTGATTTTTCCTCCTTCTATCACGCCTGTCAATCCGCCGCTTACGCCGCTTCCTCCTACCTCGGCAGATAATGGCTGATTCCCGGAACCGCTTATATAAAGCGTCCCGTTTTCTCCTATTTTTCCTGCCAGCATACCTGCTGCCTCTGTTCCGGTTACCGTTCCTGCAGGAAATATATTGGTCTGGTATATTTCCACGGCTCCTTCTGTCCGCCCGGCTATACCTCCGGCCATCCCTCCTTCTATTTGAATAAGACCGGAACTTTCAGTGTCTAATTTAGTGCCTAATTTTATCTCGTCCGCTTCCTCATACAGTATTTTCACAGGAGCGCTGCCCGTGTTAATTACCTCGCCAAACAATCCTCCGGCTGCCCCGCCGCTGTTTTTCACCGCTCCAGCTATATTAATCCGATTCATCCTGACTTCGTCAGCCTTATCCGACCCATCCGCTTTCACATGGGCGGCAATCATCCCCAGAGGGCTGCTGCCATCCCCTTGTATATCCGCCTTAACAATATTGATATCGGATATCTCAGCGCCCGGAGCTACATAATTCAGCAGCGGTGTGCTGGTAATATATCGCAGAGAATAATCCTTATATGCAGAACACAGTGTTCCTCTAAAAGGGTAGTCCTCTGTTCCCAATCCCAAGAATTTATACTCTTTTAATGGCGTTAAATCCCACTCTTCCCCGCCAGACTGATTTACTTCATTGAAATATCCGAATTGTACTGTAACGCCTTGAAAATCAATTTGACTGCTTAACTCCTGCAAATTCCACAAATCCGCTAAGTTTTTAATCAGCAGCTCATTTTTTTTATCCCCTAACGCCTCCCAGTCTGCTTTAGTAGCAGGAAGGGTGGCTACTCCCAGTTCAGGCGGACCGGCATACAAAGAAATCCCCATTATTCTCTGAAATTCCTCTGCCGTCATATCCCATTCGTCCAATTCGTCCTTTTCATTTCCGCAAACTGCACAGCGGTATTTGTCAGGCTGCCCTTCTTCTCTTATAAGTTCATAGATATGGATTCCATAACCTTCTTCTTCTCCGCAATCCAAACGTTGCTGTCCGCAGGACTCACAAGAGGGTATCAATTCCTCTTCCGCCCTGTTCCATGTATGAGTATGGAGAACGGCTCCCTCTGTCTCAAAAGTTTCTGTATCTATCTGCCTCTGGCAGAAAACACACCGGTAAAATGCCTCTTCTCCGATTTCAGCCAGACTTTCCTCAAATACATATTCGTGTTCTTTCCCCTCCAGACAAAGCTTTTCCTTCTCTTCCTCCTCTTTCCTATCCGAATTCTCCCCTTTATCGCCTTCTTCTGATGGAGGTATTGTTTCTTTGTCTTTTTCGCCTTCCAATGGTTGACCGTTCTCGTCCAAGCCCTTCGGCGGCTGTCCGTTCTCATCCCCGTCTTCCGACGGCTGAACGTTTTCATTACCGCCTTCCGACGGCTG
>DNJW01000004.1:0-5094 GCA_003488965.1 Lachnospiraceae bacterium
CAACACCGTTTTACCTTTCTTTAATCCATACTTTATAAATATAGAATCAGCATTTTCCTGCTCAAATTTGAAATGAGTAATCTTCGTATTTTTTTCAAATACCATTTTCTGAAAAAGCGTATGCATATCAATATTCTTGTATCCTTCAATCCCAGCAATTCTTTTCTGATCTATATTGCAATTATCCGAAAAAACATTTAATCTTTCAAACCCTATCATTCTCACAAAAGCAAGTAGCTTCCACGCTTCCTCCATCGGATAGACTAAAGCATTCATTCCGAATAGTTCCGCTACCTTTTTTTCACTGTGTTTCGGAACAGTAAGAATAACTTTTTCCTTCCCAAGCCTTTGCATGATATGGCTGATGTATCCTCCTAACAGAAAGATATCTCCGGTTCCCGTATGAGGACGAACAAGAATACATTCCGTCGGATAAGTCCGTCGAATCTCCTCATAAATCCTTTTCCCTTCCAGAATCCTGTTTTCCAATATATAGCATTCCGATGCTTCGGATAAATCGGCTCCCAGTCGCTCCGAAAAGAGAACAAAAAAATGATTTCCTCTTCTATATCCTAATTCCATAAGCTGGGCAATCATCTCTTGGTAACGTCTTGAACAAATCAGCACTTTTAAATCTGCATTTTCTCGATTCGAAATTTCAATTGGATTTAGCACAGGTAACCCGGCCACGGATTTGCCCCATTTTCTGGAATCATTATCCAAATATGCCACTATGTGATATCCCTTTAACTGCTCCCTGGCAGATTGTGCCGTCTTCGTAAGCCCAAACAACATGATTCGATCACTTGGAGATATTTTTCCTTCACAAACCAATGGGAAAAGCGCTTGTTTCACAATGTAATCCAATTGTCCAACAGCCTCGGATGCGTGCGGTACTTCCTCCCATACTTCAAACCACGGTATACGCTTTATTTGTTGAATTGGCATTTCTCTTTCTTTCAACAGTTCCTCTTCAGAAGGCACACTTTCCAATCCCATCACAACACGTGCTATAATATCGGTCTTTGTAACCGTCTTCCCATCGGCTATACGGAATACATCATGATCGCCGGAAAGCCTGAAAGAATTCACAATCATATACTGTTCCAGATTGCACAGATTATACAGCCATTCCAGAGCTTCTGATTCTTTTGGGCTGCACCCAACAAATGAGTATGGAACCTTCGCATAATTTTCTACAATTTTCTCAGTACCTTTAGCAGAGGATACAATAATAAAATAGTCAACCTTATTTTTCTCTTGATAAGTCTTTAAAAAGCGCAAAGTATCACGGTTGATTTCTTCGTCATGAGATACAAGCAGCACAATTACATTCTTTGTCCCTACTGCATACTCTCTGAATATCTCTCTGCAATACGCCATTGCATACCGAAATTTTTCTATCCCTAATGCCACTGCATTTTCATATTCCTGATTCATCCGCCCCAGTGACCTCCAGCCCTGTATTTCCTCTAACTGACATTTTTAATCATTCAGCTATACTTGTGAGTGCAATCATTCGCTTTGTTATCCTTTATTGCTGAAGCGCTCACTTGTTATACATTTTATCGGGCCAATGTATTTGTCCACAAGGATAAATAACCATGCAAGCATGGCTATTTTCGCATTGCTTAGTTATCTTTCTTATCACCAGAAAAATTCTATTATGCCAGTCAACTGCTTATGTCGACTCGACATATTCAAAATCCGCGCCAATTATTTTTAACACTTCCTTAAAAAATCTGGTTGTTTATTCTGTCATAAAACAGTAACTGCGCCAGATTTATCCCCTCTCCCACCAGGCATAACGCTGCTTCCAAAACAGCTCTTTTGTCCTGTATAGAAAGGATAAAAATGCCGTCTGCATAATTCCTTGCCGCTTCTTTCGGAGAAATAATAGGGCATCCCAGACTTGCGTCATAATTTCCTGCTTTATAAGAATCACATAACACCAACCCCTCTTCCCCACAGTTCTTCTTCAGTTCCGCATACAACCTTGTCCCTGCAGCTCCCGCTCCATACACCACATACTTTTTTTGTTTCCCTGCCAGGCGCTCTATCTGCCATGACAAATCATAGGACAACGTAAATTGATATTTATCATCGTTTTTTATTTCTGAAATGTCGTTGTCACTCATACACAATCCGTTCACAATATTGCCCAGAACTTCCATGTACTGTCTTTCAAGTGTCTCCGGTAGAAGTTGTTTCAGACGGACATGCTGTCCTGCCATAATGCTCTGTCTGTAAACTTTGTCTGCCATAACCCTATTCATAACCCCTGCAACTGTCTTTGGTTCCCTACTGTCCAGCAACACTCCGCATCCCGCCAGTGTATCCGGAACAGCTGTACTTGCATGTGCAATGATTGGCACCTCGAAATACATTGCCTCCACCAAGGGAATACAGAATCCCTCATGTGCGCTCATACATAAATACATATCCGCAATATGATAATACGCCAGATATTCCGCAAACGCCACATGTCCCGTAAATATCACATCCTCCGCTACCCCAAGCTTCTCCGCATAGGAAAGAAGTGAGTAGTAATAATTCCCTCCGCTGATGCTTCCCACCAAAAACAATTTCGCATTTTTTTCATACAACTCTTTATAAGCCGCAAATGCCGCAATAATATCATCTTGTTTTTTATTCGGATAAACCCTTCCCGTAAACAGAATGTTAACCGAATTTCCTCGGTATTTGCGTATGATTTCTCCCGAAGGTTCCGCTGAGAAATGGCTGAACCTAATCAATATAGGTAGCACGAACACTTTCTCTGCTTTCCATCCCAGCCTGACCAGGCAATCTTTACTGTATGCCGAAAATGTAATTGCCGCATCGAAAAAATCTGCTGTTTTTGCTGTGTCATACCATCCTGCGGAAGCCTCTATCCGCGTTTTCTCATCTGTTCCTTCCAAAAGCCCCGGCAAAGTAATATTATGAAAAACTAAAACTTTTCTGCATTTTAAATGTTTCACCACAGGATCCGCAAGCAACGCCAAATGGTAAAAAACAATAGTATCCCTTCCAAATAATTCTGAATCAACATCCATGTATCCCAACCGTCTGTTGCATATCAGTGTTTCATAACGGTTTTTCTTCAGAAGTTCGTCTATAACGGCGACCACATTACCGACACCGTCACCCTTTTTGCATCCGCTTACAACCTGCACAATTTTCATTCCGGCTATTCCTCCATACCGTTTCGTTTTTGGATAACAATTGCGAAAGAAATTGCAATATACTCATCCAAGACATCCGCAACCCCAACTCCATACATTTTCCATAATCACACCTCGCTTATATCAGCCCCTGATTGTATTCTGCCAAAATATCTTCCAGTGATACCACTACATAATCTCCTTTTTCTCGTCTAATCTGTTCTCGGATATCCCTGTACGCATAAAATGGTGTTACCACAATACAGTCTACCGGCTTCCAGCAATCCTCCCACGAAATAATGTCTATTTCTCCTCCTTTTATATTCCGGTCTATTATATAAGGCACATCCATTCCATATCTAAGCAGTTCCGTCCGTAAAATTTTCCCTAGCTTTCCGAAACCATATATTGCAACACGATGATAACCACGGTGCCTGAAATAGTCCATCGGATTCCACCCATTAATTACCGCCTGAAGCCACCAACTCAGCGCCTCCATTATTTTATGTATTTTCTCAATAGATGCTTTCTGACTCCTTATCATTTCTTGGTATTCTTCTCTATCATGTTCTTTCGTTAGAACTTCACTCGTCAGGAACTCCACCACTTCCTTTTCGTTCTCATCCACTCTGTCATCATAGAGCATCCTTACGGCAAGTCCTTCTTTCTCAAAGCAGTACCTGTCCGCTGATGATATACCGTTCAAATCATAATATGTTATCACAACAGGATTACACCAGAATCTTTTACCCGCTCTACGGCATCTATAGAAAAAATCATAATCCATCCTAATTTTGAAATTTTCATTAAACAGACCAACTTCCTCAAAGACACTCCTTCTGACAAAAGTTCCCTGATGCGGTATCAAGGACTTTTCCCAACACACTTTTCCTTTCTCTTCATTCTCCGGGAATTTATGGTTTACTATATTGGCCACAGCATATGTATAAATATCCGCTTTATACTCTGCCATATCATCCGCTACGCTTTCCAATACATCGCCGTTTACAAAATAATCTCCACTGTTCAGAAAAAATAGCGCATCACCCGCAGAAATCTTTATTCCCTTATTGAAAGCATCACTGATTCCCTTGTCAGGTTCACTGATAATTTTCACTTTAGGAGCTAAATAGGAATATGCTATATCCGCCGTCCCGTCACCCGAGGCTCCGTCTATGACGATATATTCATAATCATCATACTTCTGCTGTAATACCGACTCCATAGTACGTCGTATACTCTCGCTCGCATTTTTGCATATTGTAATAATGGAAAATCTCATGTTCTATCCTCTTTATACTCATCCTACTTCATTTCCCATAAAACCGGTTCGGCCTCTGCAGCCTTTTTCAGCATTCTCCTTCTATTCTCATCAAGCCATCCAGCATTATGCTAATGGATTCCTACTCTCGTAGCTTGGTTTTCCTGTAGTGCATGGGTGCCTCAACATACAATGTAATCATTTGACAGAAATACCTTATCATCCTTAATCCGTGATTCATGGCATATCCCGATTCCATGCCACCCAAACACCCTGTTGAGTCTTTTCGGCTGAGGCATATGTCTACAGGAATAATCCGTCTTACGCCTATCATACATCATGCGCTGGAGCGAATAGCACTCTATGTCATCCTGAAACCGTAGGCTTTCCAACTGTGCGTATATATTTTCCTGATATGCCATACTCATGGCAATCAATATTACATAACTTTCACTTTTTTCAGCCATTCCAAACTTCTCGCCATCAGCTTTTTTCCTAGAGGGGCTATCATAAACAGACTCTACCTTTATGCCCGACCTAACATTATTTCTAAACTGGTGAAAATACCCAATTTATAGCATCCACTCTTTCATATGCATATCCCATATTAAGCAATATATCTCTTGTTTCCTGAAATACATCCGGAAAAGACTCTATCATAATATATGG
>DNJW01000004.1:5294-5770 GCA_003488965.1 Lachnospiraceae bacterium
TTCTCGTTCCATACCCTCCACATCTATTTTTACTAGTATAACTGGCTCATCAATGTTTAAGCCATCTAAACTATGAACTTCCAATTGACCACCATCATCCATGCAAATTGCTGTACCACCAATATTCAATAAATTATTATTTGTCGCAGAAGCCCTTCCGTCTCTATTTCCCAATCCGAATTTATTTAGTATTACCTTTTCCTGTAATTGATTTATTTCTATATTCTTTTTTAGAATTGAAAATGTCTTTTCCATAGGTTCAAAACAATATACTTTTTTTGCCTTATACTCATTGCAAAAAAACAAACTATGATTTCCTATATTAGCCCCTATATCAAGAATAACACCCTCTCCAGCAGATACCATTTTCCCAATAATACCATTTTTATATAATCTAAATACCTTATCTAATGTCTCTCTCTCATAATAATCATCACTGGTAAATATAATTCGTTGAATTAAATCCACTGGTAATA
>DNJW01000062.1:0-6505 GCA_003488965.1 Lachnospiraceae bacterium
AGGGCCTCTGCCCGAATGCCTTTGCCCTATTGGGCTTGGTGGAATGCTTGGCACTTTGGAATTTTCAGGGAATATATTGTCAGAATATTCTCTCAACCTAACACTTCGCCATTGCCTATATACTACTATTAATCTTCCTCTCATTATAAAAAAGGAACACAATCCCTCCCAAAAGGCAGAACGCCGCCGCCCCAAAAGCCGCCACACGGTATCCTGTTCCGGAAGCGCTTCCGATTGTAGAAACCGCAGTAAATAATAGCATGGAAAGGCTCTGTCCAAGCTTAAAGGCAAATGTCCGGGCGGCATAGAACATTCCCTCCCTATTGCTTCCCGTGCGTTTCGCATCGCTCTGGGCAATATCGGCGACTACTGCCTGCGGCAGAATTCCGAATACGGCCATCGGCAAAGAAGCCGCCGCCATCAGAACCAGTCCCTGCGCATTAGCAGGAATCACCGGAATCTTTCCAAGAAATCCTGTATACAGATAAGATAATGCAAATATGCCGAATGCTGCCAGTATCAGTTTCTTTTTTCCAAGCTTCGGCGCCAGTTTATTGACCGGAATATAAAATACCAGCGACAATGCGGTCATGCCCACAAAATAAATAGTTGTCATCGTCTCCGGCAGTTTCAAAAGACTGGTTACAAAAAAAGGAAGCCCCGTCTGGAACATCGTAATTGCAATCCAGTACAAAATATCCGAACCCACAAATTTACAGAATTCTTTATTTCTGAACGTGGAAACCAGCGATGAAAAAGCACTATCCTGAGAAGGTACCGTATTCACATATTCCTTTTCATGAATAGACCAGACCGGCACCTGCATACACACAAAAGCAATAGCCGCCATAACCGCAAAGGTAACACGGATTGCATTGACACGCCCGAATACCGGAATCAATGTGCCCCAGATGACCGGAGCCAAATATGCCACCGCTGTTCCCGCAATAAAAGTAAAGGAAATCACAGTAGAAATGTTTAACCGCTCCTGCTGATTATGGCCTAATTCTGGAATCAAGGCATTATAGGGTGTACAGTAAGCCGTAATCGAAAGATAATATGCCATGACCATAACAAATAAAAAAACCGCATTTATCCAGCTATTCCTGTTTACCGGAGACCAGAATACCAGTACCGTTGAAAACGCTAACGGCAGCGAAGCCCATTTTAAAAAAAGAATGCGTCTCCCTTGTTTGGAAGTACAGCGGTCCGAAAGCGATGCAATCCACGGGTCCGTAAATGCATCAAACAGCCGTCCAAATGCCGTAATTCCCCCAATCACGGTAGAAACGCCGAAGATAACCAGCCCCTGCGGAATAAACAGAAGCTGTCCCTGGGCAATCGACGCCTCGTCCGGCTGATAAAAATAAACCAGCCAGTTCGAAATTAACCCGGACAGCAAGGCCCACCCAAACTGCCCGGTTGCAAAAAGCCATATTTTCCCTGTAGATAATGATTTCATACCAATAACGACTCCCTTTCCATAACTTACAAACTTTAAGCCACAAGACCTTTCAGCAGCAATTCCCCTGCAATCCTTACCTGCAGCGCCAGCCCGACCCTCTCGTCTGACGACAGTATGCTTCCGTTATATGACAGCTTCTGCATCAGACTGAGCAACGTATGGGTCACCGAAAAGTACACCTCATCCACTGTATACGGGAAATCCAGACTTCCGTCCTGCAGCCCTTTTTCCAAGGCATCCGTCACATAAGGTTTGAGATTCAGGATACATTCCTCATATTCTGCCAGTCTTTCTTTTGAAATATGGTATCTGCGGACAAAAATATCAAATTCCTGCAGAAACTTTAAAAATAGAAATTCCTCCTCAAAAATCCTTGCAAAAATTTGAAAAATGCACTGCATCTGTCTGCTGCCGCTCATTTCCTCATATTCCCCGCCCGACAGCACTCCCGTATATTTGCCCGCCATTCTCTGCCAATAGGCAATTCCCGCCGAAATCGCCAGTTCGGCTTTCGTTTCAAAATAACGGTAAATCGTAGCCGGTCCTACATCCGCTGCTTTCGCAATCTCTTCCACGGACGTATCTCCGATTCCCTTCTCACAAAACAGCTCTAAAGCCGCATGAAGAATCTGCTGTGTACGCTGTTCCATCTGCTGCTTCCGTATTTCAGATTCCCCCAATCAATCCCACCTCCTATGCATGTATTTTATGATAGTAATACTATCACATTTATCCAGCAGCATCAAGCCAGAAAATGAAACTTCCTTTACAGCAACGTAGGATTACATCTCTTGACTATATTCCACAAATGGAATATAATATACAATAAAAAACACTATGTAAATCAAAATGGAAAGTTTTGCAGATGGAGGCAGGAGTATGGAGCAGTTAAGAAGAGAACAAGGATTAAATTCCAATCAATTAAAGGTTATTGCAATTACAGCCATGACGATCGACCATGTTATATCGGTGGTATTTCCCAATTATCCCACGGACTGGTGGATTATTGTCTGCCATATCATCGGCAGGCTGACAGCCCCCATTATGTGGTTTTTTATTGCAGAGGGCTATCATTATACGCACGATGTAAAAAAATATGCTTCCAGACTGTTTCTGTTTGCGCTGATTTCCCATTTTGCATATAATTTTGCTTTTGGAATACCGTTTATTCCTTTTCAGACTACCGTATTTAACCAGACCAGCGTCATTTGGTCTCTGGCCTGGGGACTGATAGGATTAGTAATCATGGACAGCACGAAATTAAAAGAGTGGATGAAGACTCTGCTGCTTATCATTATCTGTGTCATTACGTTTTGCTCTGACTGGAGCTGTATTGCAGTTATGGCCATTATCTCCATCGGACAGAATCGGGGGAATTTTAAAAAGCAGATGACGGGGATGGTATTCTGGGTCGCTTTCTATGCGGTTATATACTTTTTGTTTATTAACAAAGTGTATGGTATCATACAGATGTTCGTCGTTCTGACCATTCCTTTTTTGAAAAATTATAACGGAAAAAGAGGAAACTGGAAGGGAATGAAATGGTTCTTTTATTTTTATTATCCGCTGCATCTTGTTATATGCGGTATGATACGTATTCTGCTGCATGGGAATATAGGCGTCATGATTGGAAAATGAAAGTGAAAGAAAAAGAAAACATTTAAGCAGCCACTTGGCTCGTTGCTCGCGGA
Organism: Lachnospiraceae bacterium; assembly: GCA_003488965.1. GTDB lineage: Bacteria > Bacillota > Clostridia > Lachnospirales > Lachnospiraceae > Kineothrix. Next base: position 3,157 of record DNJW01000062.1, read on the forward strand.
AATAAAGCAGAAATAGGGAAGAAGGAATGCGCGGATGTTAAAACACGGTATTTTGGGATTGCTGAATTATCACGATATGACAGGCTATGAAATTATGACTGTATTCAGGGATTCCCTGCGTTTTTTCTGGAGTGCCCAGACCAGCCAGATATACCGGGAACTGCAGGGTCTGGAGAAAAAAAACTGGGTGGACAAAACCTATGTACCCCAACAAGGGAAACCGGATAAAAATGTCTATACCATTACAGAAGCCGGAAAAGAAGAGCTGATTCAATGGCTTGCGGACGACAATCTGGGGCTTCAAACAAAATCCCCGCTGTTGATGAAAACTTTTTTTATGGGGGAACGGAGCAGGGAAGAGAATATCCGCTATTTCTATAGTCTGATAAAATACTGTGAAATATTTTTAAAAAGCCTGGATCCTATACCGGAATATATTGAAGCTTATGCCAATTATCTTCCCGATAAAGGCAAAGCCCTTTATTGGGAAATGACGGTAGATTATGGCCGCAGAAATATGCGGATGCTTATAGAATGGGCCCAAAGCTGTATGGAACGTCTGGAGAATAACAGAGAATAACGTTTATTAAATGACATTGAGGCTGAACTGTTACTTTATTAAAAATGAAAATGTATTCCCTGAATTGTAAATTCGGAAGGTTTATGATAGTATGGAGACATAAAACGAAAAGGAAACAGATAGGAAAATACACTATGAGCCAAATCATCATACAAAACGAAACAACCATTGACCCAATAAGCCTGATTGGCAGAGAGGCGGGCGTCTGCTGGGGAGCGGATATCTCAGATGCGGACAAGAACTACAAAAGGGGGCTTAACTGTCTCACTTCCGGACACGGACGGACATGGGAATATCCCCAGATATATATGGTTCTGGACGGTTATTCGGCAAGAGTTCTCCGGGAGTTATACACGCACATTGGCGGCGGACCCACAAGACTGCAGGCATCCACCAGATATATCAATTACCAGAAAGGATTTCCCTATATCATACCTCCGCAGATTGAACAGAATCATGAAGCGGCCGAAATATATAACGGTGCTATGGACGAAATTTTAAAAGCGATGCAGAAGCTGGAAGAACTGGGGATGCCCAGAGAGGATATTGCCATGCTTCTTCCGCTCGGAATGGAAAGCAAAGTAGTGTTCCGTACGAATCTCAGAAATCTAATCGATATGGCACATCAGCGCCTCTGTACACGGGCCTACTGGGAATACCGGAAGCTGATGAACGACATGGTTGCGGAACTTAGCGCCTATTCGGAAGAATGGCATTATCTGACGGAGCATTATTTTGTACCCAAATGTGAAGCCTACGGCTACTGTACCGAGGCTAAATCATGCGGCAGGAAAGGCAGAAAAGCTTAGCCCCGCTCAGGATGACAAAAAACAAGGATAGAGGAAACCCGGATGAGTTTCTTTTATCCTTGTTTTATAGGAAATTACCCAATCGTTAACTTATCTGGGGAAACAGTTCCTTCACTGCCGGATAAATCTTTGAAAACTTCCGATATCTTTCTTCGTATTTGGCAGCCAGCTCAGGTTCGGGCACTACCGTATCCACCACCTTTACCAGCTTCTGCGCCGCCTCTTCTACCGATGCATATTCCCCACAGCCAACCGCTGCCAGCATAGCGCCGCCGTATCCCGGTCCCTCTTCGCTTTCTATGCTGTCTATCTTAATATTCAGCACATTGGCAATAATTTTTTTCCATAACGGGCTTTTGGCGCCGCCGCCGCATATTTTGGAACGTTCAATACAAATTCCCAGAGAACGCGCTACCTCAAAGGAATCTCTGACGGCAAACGCAACGCCTTCCAAAACCGCCTGCGTCATATCCGTCCTTGACGTATCCATCGTCAGCCCGATAAAGGTTCCTCTTGCAAAGGGGTCATTTAACGGCGAACGTTCCCCCATCAGGTAGGGCAGGAAATAAACATTGTTTTCCCCCAGCTTTTCAACCGCTGCCTGCTCCCTGGCATATTCCTCTGTTCCCAGAATGTCATCCATCCACCATTTATTGCAGGAGGCGGCGCTGAGCATACAGCCCATCAGATGGAAGTGACCGTCCGCATGGGCAAACGCATGAAGCGCATTGTTTTTATCCACGCCGAATTTTTCGCTGGAAATGAAAATCGTTCCTGACGTTCCTAAGGAAATATTGCACATCCCATCTCCTACCGTGCCGGTTCCTACCGCTGCTGCCGCATTATCCCCGGCGCCGGCAATCACCTTTACCGTATCGGGCAGTCCCAGTTCCTTTGCCACATCCGGCCTCAAAGTCCCCACTACATCGGTGCTTTCGTATATCTTCGCCAGCTGTTCTTTTGAAATTCCGCAGATTTCCAGCATTTCTTCCGACCAGCATTTATGCTCCACATCGAAAAGAAGCATACCGGAAGCATCCGATACATCCGTACAGAATGTACCCGAAAGCTTATAGGCAATATAATCCTTAGGCAGCATAATCTTCTTTATTTTTGCAAAATTCTCCGGCTCATTTTCTTTTATCCAAAGAATTTTAGGAGCCGTAAAACCGGCAAAAGCAATATTGGCCGTATACTTCGACAGCTTTTCTTTACCGATTACCTGATTCAGATAATCCGTTTCTTTTGTTGTCCTGCCGTCATTCCAAAGAATCGCCGGACGGATTACCTCGTCCTGCTCATCCAGAATAACAAGGCCATGCATCTGCCCGCCAAAGCTAATGCCTGCCACCTGGGAAGCATCATGCCCCTTTGTCAGTTCTTTCAGCCCCTCCTTTACCGCATTCCACCAGTCTGCCGGATTTTGCTGGGACCATCCTGGACGGGGAAATTCTATCGGATATTCCTTGGAAACTATATTTTCTATTTTACCGCCGGCATCCATCAGCAGCAGTTTTACTGCGGAGGTACCCAAATCCACACCGATATATAACATTTTCCCACACTCCTTTTATGCAAATGGATTCTCCGTAGGGTATCTGACACCCTTGGGCTGGTTATATCCGATTTCTTCTGCAGGCACACCGATATATTTAAAAATCTCATACAAGGCTTTTCCAAAATGGCCGAACGCCACCGCACCGTGATGAGGATAATTGCCTTCAATTAATACATGGCGGTAAAACCGGCCCATTTCAGGAATTGCAAAAATTCCTATGCCGCCGAAAGATTTGGTGGCAACCGGAAGCACTTCGCCTTGTGCGATATAAGCCCGGAGTTTGCAGTCCGCCGTGCTCTGAAGGCGGTAAAACGTAATATCACCGGGCATAATATCTCCTTCCAAAGTTCCCTGGGTTACTTCCTCCGGCAGATTTCTCGCCATAATCATCTGATACTTCAT
>DNJW01000062.1:6769-7075 GCA_003488965.1 Lachnospiraceae bacterium
GCCATAATCATCTGATACTTCATGGAACAGAAGGACAGTTTCCTGGAGCATGTATTTCCGCAATGGAATCCCATAAATGTATCTTTATGCGTATAATCAAATTTTCCTTTTATGCTCTCCTCATACATATCCGCCGGAACGGAGTTGTTAATATCCAGCAGCGTAACGGCATCCTCGCTGACGCAGGCGCCGATAAATTCGCTGAGGGCTCCGTAAATATCTACCTCGCAGGATACCGGTATTCCCCTTCCCGTAAGGCGGCTGTTTACATAACAAGGCACAAAGCCAAACTGGGTCTGGAATGCA
>DNJW01000062.1:7398-7877 GCA_003488965.1 Lachnospiraceae bacterium
GTCTGGAATGCAGGCCAGCATTTTCCTGCAATCGCCACATATTTTCTGTGCCCTTGATGCTCCTCTATCCAGTCAAGCAAAGTAAGCTCATATTGTGCCAGCTTCGGCAGTATTTCCGGTTTCATATTGCCTTTGCCCAGCTCGGCTTCCATATCTTTTACCACTTCCTGAATACGGGCATCGTTGTCATGCTTATGAAAAGCCTCGAATAAATCCAGCTCGGAATTCTCTTCAATTTCCACTCCCAGATTATAAAGCTGCTTAATCGGGGCATTGCATGCCAGGAAATTCAACGGTCTGGGACCGAATGAAATCAGCTTCAGGTCAGACAGTCCGATAATTCCTCTCGCTATCGGAAGAAATTCATGAATCATATCCGCGCATTCCTCAGCCGTTCCCACCGGATATTCAGGAATATATGCTTTGACATTACGCAGTTTCAGGTTGTAGCTTGCATTCAGCATACCGCAGTATGCGTC
>DNJW01000062.1:8165-8635 GCA_003488965.1 Lachnospiraceae bacterium
GCTTGCATTCAGCATACCGCAGTAGGCATCGCCCCTGCCGCCTATCAGATTATCCCCGCTCTCCTCCGCAGCTGCCACGAACATGGCAGGACCGTCAAAATGCTTGGCAAGAAGCGTTTCCGAAATTTCAGGGCCAAAATTTCCGAGATAAACAACAAGCGCATTACAGCCTGCCTTCTTCACATCTTCCAGCGCCTGCACCATATGTATCTCACTCTCTACGATACAGACAGGACATTCATAAATATCGTCCTTCCCGTATTTCTCCTCATAAGCCTTTGCCAGCGCTTTCCTTCTGTTTACAGAAAGACTCTCCGGGAAACAATCACGGCTTACCGCAACAATACCAACTTTTGCTTTCGGCAAATTTTCAAACATGCTCTTATCCTCCTATATTTTTTGTCTGTTTTTCTACCTCTGTTTCTTATGATACATTATAGGAGTATTTTTTGCTCTTTTCTACCAAAAAC
>DNJW01000362.1 GCA_003488965.1 Lachnospiraceae bacterium
GCACAATGACAAGTGCAGAATCGCTGAGTTTCGCAATTGCTTAATCTTTCTTTACTTAAATACCGTTTTCATTCTTCTATCATATCTTCCAAATACCCTCTATCCCATAGCAATATTTTCAATTTTCGGGCCGCATTCACCGCCGGTGCCGTAAAATACTGATTCGTCATAACAGCCCCTACCATACGGTCATAATAGTCCCTGCCCGCATATGCCTCTTGTACCGCTTTTACTCCTACAGCCTCTGTATAGCACTTGCACTGCACCGCATAAGTCACCCCATCCTTTTCCGCCAGTATATCAACGCCATAATCCCCGCTGCCCTTTGTAACCTCCACTTCAATAAAACCATTATCCTTCAAAAGCTTCGCACAAAAATACTCAAAATCATGCCCCTCCATATCGTCCATAAACGTCTGCCTTCTCCTATTCCGAAAGCGCCAAACTGCAAATATGATTATCATAACTGCTATAACAAGAAAAAGCAGGCCGTAGCTTTCCCATCCTTTAAAGTTCATTTGTGTCTTTCCTTTCCAAGTGTTATCGTTTTATTGCCTTACTGTCCGCCGCATACATATACAGCCCCCGGCCTTTTTCCATTTTAACATATTTTCCAGTTGCATCCTCCCTCATACTATTATAAAATAGAATAGCATATTTCTTATTTACCAAACACAATTTATAAATGGAGGCAATATTTATGTTTGACTTTAAATTTGATTGGTGCAAAGAAATGGAGTGCGGTGTACAGATTATTGATGCACAGCACAAAATACTATTCCGCATTGGCCGGGATATGGAACAGCTCATTGTAAATGGCTGCCACAATGCTACCACCAAAGAACTGTTGGATATTGTCTGCGAATTGCGGGAATATACGTCCTATCATTTTTACACGGAAGAAGATCTGATGGCAAAATATAACTATCCCCAGACCGATGCTCATAAAGTCTCCCATGCAAGATTTAAAGCGAAAATTGTTTCTATTGACTTGCCTATGCTTGGAAAACATCCGGAACAAGTGCTTCCTCATATCAAAGATGATTTACAAGATTTCCTTTTTAACCATGTTTTAACGGAAGACCAGGAACTAGGACGTTATATCAAAACATGCGCCAAAGATTGACGCATGTTTTGATTTTTCCTCTTTTAAAGATTCATGGATCTATAACGGTTAAAGCATGCAAATATCTCCTGCCTTCTGGGCAATGCCAGCCCTGACGGAAGATAGTCTCCCGGAACTATGCTGGCCAGCCCTTTCTGCTCCATCAGTATCATCAGCTTGTCCACAATTTCCTGCATACTGTCCTTTCCGTTAAACATATTCTTTTCTGCATAAGCCAGAAGATACCCTAACGTTGTCACCTGTTCGCTGTCCGCTATCTGCTCTACATAATGAAGATTTACATTTTCTTTATTCAGGCTGACACCTTCTTTACCCATGCTCTTTATCTTTACTCTATTATCTCTGCTGTCTCCGTTTCCGCCTCTGCCGCCGCGGCCCATGCCTCTCTGTCCAAGACCATTATCCCTGCCTCCTTTTCCGGCTTTCGGCGCACGTCTATAGTCCGGCTCCTCCGGTTCCCTTGCCGGAACAGATAATGGGGGATATTTCTCCGCTTCTTCCTTTGCCAAAGCCGTAATCTCCAACGGTACATAATTATCCATCTGGACAATCCAGTCGGCAATGCTGAAATATGCACCGGAGCTGCCCGCTACTACAATACAAGAAATCCCCTTCTTTTCGTACAAATAACGTGCCCTTTCAATAAACGGCGTAATTGGCTCCTTATCCCTATGCACTACCCTCTGCATCAGTTCATCCCGCACCATAAAGTTCGTTGCACAAGTATCCTCGTCAATTAGCAGCAAAGATGTGCCGCTTTCCATCGCCTCAATTACATTTGCCGCCTGGGAAGTACTCCCGCTGGCATCCTCTGTATAAAAACTTCTTGTTTCCTTCCCGTTGGGCAAATTATTCACAAACATGGAAATATCATCGTTTTTCACAGACCTTCCGTCTTCCGCCCGTATTTTTACCGCGTCGGCAATGGTCACTACATATTCCCTTCCGTCCCCGGCAATATGATTATACACTCCCAGCTCCAACGCTTTTAATAAAGTAGACTTCCCATGGTACCCGCCGCCCACAATAAGGGTAATTCCTTTGGGAATGCCCATTCCTTTTACCGTTCCCTTATGAGGCAGTTCCATCGCCACCTCCATAGACTCCGGCGACTGGAAAAGCACACTGTTTTTCATGGGCCGGTCCGAAACCCCTGACTCTCTGGGCAGCACAGAGCCATTAGCCACAAAAGCCACCAGCCCCATTTCTTCCAGCCTTCTGCGGATATACTCCCTGTCATCTGCAAGGAAAACTATCTTTTCCACTTCATTTCTGTTCAGCTTTTTATAAAAAAGCACATCCTGCACACACTTTGGAAGAAAATCGAATAAAATCTTAATCAGTTCCGAAGAACAGATTGTTCTTCCATTTGCCGGAAATCCTATCTCCAGACGGACAGTCAGCCCTCCCGATGCCGGGTTTATTTCACAAGCTGTCCGCTCCAGCACCTCCTGCCCCGGTCTGCTCACAGACATAAGGCCGCTCTTTCCCGAACCTTTTGCCTTGAAATTAAATTTATCCACTTCGCTGCGGAACAGCCTCAGCAAATAATCCTGCAGTCCAATCCTTCTTTCCTTCGTTTTATAATACTCCTCAGGAAATCCTGCGTTTTTTCCTTCAATATGAATGCTTACCTTGGAGGGTGAAGCAAAAGGATCCCCCTGCACATGATCTATGGACAGCACATAACTTCCAAATCCGTAACTTCCCCTCGTATCTTTATATGCAGGATAGCTTCTGCGGTCAATATTGCGAAGCAGTATCTGTAAATCCGATGAAGTTTTCATTCTATCACCATTCCTTTCCCTATCTGAACGCCTTTTACTATTCTATAATGCATTACACATTCCAGTCAAGGAGATTTCAATAGAGAAGCTTCACTAAAAAAGCCCTGCCAAAATCACACTGGCCGCTATTCCTGCCAACGTCGCAATCAATGCTCCCTTTAAAGTATATCTGGTCTTCGTCACTTTTGCTGCCAGAAAGTATACGCTCATAGTATAAAATATCGTTTCCGTACAGCTCATCATAATAGATGTAACCGTCCCTATATAAGAGTCCGGCCCGTATGTTTTAAAAATATCCAGCACCAGTCCGGTAGCGGCAGAGGATGAAAACATTTTGATGAGAGTTAACGGAACCAGTTCCGAAGGGAAACCAATACGTTCCGTCAGTCCGCCGAATAAGCTTCCCACCGCATTTAAAAAGCCCGATGCCCGCAGCACTCC
>DNJW01000415.1 GCA_003488965.1 Lachnospiraceae bacterium
TTAGTCATAAAGGTTAGGAGCGATTGAATCATCTTCCATATTTGTGCTGTCATACCAGTAACCTTCTGTCGGGATATCTCCAACTGTTTCGCCATTAGCGATTGCTGTCAAAGTTTCAACGGTTTTAATACCCATTGCCAAAGGAGACTGTGTAACTGCACCAAACATTGTGCCGTCTTTGATTGCGCCTTTAATAACGGAACCAGCATCAAAGCCTGCTGCTAAGATATCGCCGGCAGCTGCATCTGTACCTAATACGCCCAAGTTTCCGTTAGCTGTCAAAATACCTTCAGCTGCAACCTGGTTAGAACCAAATACACCGATGGTATCTTCTTTATTCAAAATAACAGAAGCTTCTGTTGCACACAATTCAACAGTTGTCTGAGCCGGAACTGCTACTTCGATGATAATATCAGCTGTTGCTTCGTCGCCGGCATCTTTACAGTTATTTACATAATATTCATTACCGATAACTGCAACTGTCTTGCCGTCAGCTGTTGCCAATTCGCTGAATCTGTCAATGAAGCCAAGACCACGGCTTGTAATGGATTCGGAAGTTGCTTCCTGATTTACTTCGCCAACCCTTACAGGTGCTGTTGCATTTGCAATTACATCTTTCAATGCAGGATACAGATTGTCTGCTGCTGTAGCGCCAGCGCCATAGTTATCTGTTGCAATTGTTGAAAGAACGGAACCAGCGGGAGCCTTCGGGATACCGGAGTCAAAACATACTACCGGGATACCTTTGTCCATAGCTGTCTGCAATGCGTCAAGACATGCATCCTGATCGCAAGCTGCAAGACCGATTCCATCGGGCTGATTGTTGATTGCACTGTTCAGCATATTAACCTGGTCAGCAATATCGGATTCTGCATTAGGACCTGTACAGTTTGCTTTAACGCCCAAATCTGCTGCTGCCTGATTAACGCCTGTAACGGCTGCCTGCCAATAAGATGACTGATAGCTCTTTACAATGATTTCAAAAGTGTAGTCGCCGCCAGCTGTTGCTGTAGCTGCTTCTTCTGCGGGAGCCGCTTCTTCTGCCGGAGCTGCTTCCTCTGCGGGAGCCGCTTCCTCTGCGGGAGCCGCTTCCTCTGCAGGAGCCGCTTCTTCTGCCGGAGCTGCTGCTTCCTGTGTACTGTTGCCGCAGCCAGCCAAAACGGTTGCTGTCATAGCAGCGCACATCAATACTGCCAAAATTCTCTTTTTCATTTTCTTTCCTCCTACAAAATATTTGGTTATCTATATGATGTCATTTTCATGACTTCATACCATTATTAATACCTATTATACTGTTTCTGCTTTTTTCTTCTTCAGAATATCCACCATTACCGCACCGATTAATACCAGACCGGTAATAATCTGCTGCCAGTTTGCCTGCAGTCCAATATACGGAAGCCCTGTCTTTAACAGACAGATAACAAATACACCAAGAAGCGAACCGGTCACGCTTCCGACACCGCCGGAAGCAGATACCCCACCAATAATTGCTCCGCCGATTGCTTCCAATTCAAATCCGGCTCCCGTACCAGGCTGCACAGTCGAAAATACTGCGGAATATGCGATAGATGCCAGACCTGCAAAGAATCCGCAAATCACATATGCCATAATATGATAAAATCTTACGTTGATACCCGATAAAATCGTTGCCTCTTTATTGCTGCCGATTGCAATCGTATATCTTCCTATCTTTGTATGGTTCAGTACAAAAGACATCAATATAACAAGAAGCAGCACCCAGACAAAACCTAACGGGTATTTTGTATTGCCAATCGTAATCTTAAATATGTCCCTGAACCAGCTTCCTTCCGAACCGCTTGTAGGCCAGGAAATACCGAAGTTGTTGGAACAGATAGAGCCAAGCCCTCTCGTCATCATGCACGTACACAAAGTAGCCAGAAACGGCGGCAGACTCATAATGGATACCAAAGCACCGTTTAATGCGCCGATTAATATACCGAACAAAACGGAAACCAGCATTCCTGCCCATGTAGGCCATCCGCAGTGAATTACCAGATATCCTCCTGCCAATGAATAGCAGATAAGTCCTGTTCCTATTGACAAGTCCACCCCGCCGGTAATCAGCGGGAAAGTTACACCAATTGCCATCAGCGCTATATAATAGGAATAATCCATGATACTGAGCACCGTCGTATACTTTCTAAAATTCGCACTGAATATACTAAAAAATACAAATAATACAATTACTACCAGAAGAACGATAAACTTTTGGCTTCCCGACTTGGAAAAAATTGACGCCTTCTTTTCTCCCGGTGTATTAACATCCGTTTTACCCATCTTTTCATCCTCCATCCTATATCTCGCGCGTCGCCATATTCATTATAATTTCCTGCGATGCTTCCGAGATGTCAATTTCTCCTGTCTTCTTGCCTTCACACATAACGATAACGCGGTCGCTCATTCTCAATATTTCTGTCATTTCGGAAGAAATCATGATAATTGATTTTCCTTCTTCCGCCAGACGGTTCATCAGTTTATAGATTTCATTCTTTGCACCCACATCAATACCTCTGGTAGGTTCATCGAAAATCAGTATGTCACAGTTCCTGATGAGCCATTTCGCTATAACCACCTTCTGCTGGTTACCGCCGGATAAGTTGACTACCAGCTGGTCTACGCCGGGCGTTTTTGTTGCCAAGGATTCTACATAATCCTGGGCTATTTTATTCTCCGACTTTTTGTCAATGAAAAGACCTTTTACAAAGTTTTCCAGCGCTGCCATCGTGGAATTCTCCGCTACCGACTTCTGTACTACGATACCGAAACGCTTACGGTCTTCCGACAAATATCCGATTCCGCATTTTACCGCATCCTGAGGAGAATTGATTTCCACCTTCTGCCCGTTAATGTAAATATTTCCTCCGGTCTTAGGGTCTGCGCCGAAAATCGCACGGGCTGTCTCTGTCCGTCCCGCACCCATCAGGCCAGAAAAACCAAGTATCTCGCCCTTGCGGAGTTCAAAGCTGACATCCTGAACCATTCTTCCGGCATTCAGGTTTTCTACCTTAAGCACTACCGGGGCATCCGCAGGAACGGAGCTCTCTGTTTTCGGGTCTTCGTAAATCACACGGCCGACCATCATATTGATAATATCATCCTTGGTACAGTCATTGGTAATCAATGTGCCGACATAAGTTCCGTCTCTCATAACCGTTACCCTGTCGGTAATCACTTTAATTTCGTCCATACGGTGGGATATGTAAACAATACCCAGCTGCTGTTTGCGCAAATCTCTTATAATCTTGAAGAGTTCTTCAATTTCCGCTTCTGTCAGCGCAGCCGACGGTTCATCGAAAATAATAACCTTTGCCTCATGGGAAATTGCTTTCGCTATTTCACACATCTGCTGTTTACCTACCGTCAGGTTGCCCATAGTCTCTGTAGGGTCAATATCTATATGCAGCCTTTTAAACAATTTGGCTGCTTCCTCATTCATCTTTTTGTCATCGATACGGATACCCTTCTTAAATTCTCTTCCTATAAAAATATTCTGTGCCACAGTCAGATGACCAAGCATATTTAATTCCTGGTGCACAATGACAATACCTGCATCCTGTGCTTCTCTTGTATTATGGAACTCTACTTCCTTGCCTTCAAATACAATACTTCCTGAATCCTTTGTGTAAATTCCGGTGAGAACCTTCATCAATGTAGATTTTCCTGCACCGTTCTCTCCCATAAGGGCATGTACTTCGCCTTTTCTTACCTCAAAATTTACATGATCCAGCGCATGCACACCCGGGAAAGATTTATCTATATCTTTCATTGTTAAGATTATATCGCCCATTCTTTTACCTTCGCCTTTCCATATTTCCCATAGTTATTTTTATTGCAAAAACGTCAATTCTTTCTACGCCTTGTAGCAACATCCGCATAAACTGCCACGATAACGATGATACCTGTAATAATGAGCTGATAGTCCTTTGAAAATCCAAGCGCCAATATGCCTTCCTGCAAAAGCGCTATAATAAATACGCCGATTACCGTACCGCTGACAGATGCAAGCCCGCCGACCATAGAAGTTCCGCCCATTACACAGCCTGCAATAGCTTCATTATTGTACTGATCCCCATAACCAGGCTGAACAGTGGTATATGCCGCTACATAAAAGATGGCCGCAATGCCTACCAATATACCGCATATTACATATGCAAGCATTTCCCATTTCTTAACGTTGACGCCGGAAAGCCTTACCGCTTCTTTATTGCTTCCGAGACTTAATATGTAACGTCCGGCTTTCGTCTGGTTTAATATAATAGCACAGATAACCGCGAATACAAGAAAGATTACAAGTCCTACCGGAAAATTGCCTACCTTAACAAAATTTCTGTACCAGCCGTTTGCATCCACCGACTGGGGCCAGCTGACTGACTGTGTCTTTGTAAATACGGAGGCAAGCCCCTTCGCAATATTCATGCTCGCCATAGAGATAATAAACGGCGGAACCGACCAATATGCTACAAAATAACCGTTAAACATACCGAAAAGCATACCCACCAGCACACTAATCAGCAGGCTCAGCGCCAGCGGAACGCCGTAGCTTGTCAGACAGTACCCTGAAATCAATGCCGAACAGAACATAACCGGCCCGATGGAAAAATCAATACCGCCGGTAGCAATTACAAAAGTTACTCCCAATGACAGAAATCCCAGAAAATATGCATAATTCAACGCACTCATAATTCTCTGTACACCTACAAACTTATCGCTAAGCATACAAAAAATTGCATACATCAGCAAAAGGACACAGCATAATACAATTCTGTTAATACCAATTTTCTTCACAATTGGATTTTGTTTAATCTTTTCCAACTCTCTTCCTCCCAACCATATTTCGTTTGTTGACATAACCCTTTTTGCACGGACGCATCATTCATCAATACAGAGGTTTTTCCCCACAAGCCCCATCGGACTGTTTTCAGGGAGATCGCCTTCCGGATGACCCAAAAGCCATTTATTTCTGGCAGTAAGATGCCCATCCTCCCCCTCCGCATGACTGTCACTCAAGTCCAGATTAGTACCTTTAGGCAGCACTATCGCCACCTTAAACCCATTACCGCCCACACCGCAGGGAGCATAATGAAGCGTGGTAGCATATATTTCCACCGCAGTTCCCGCAGGTACTAAAAATGCTTCCGTCCAAGCTGTATCATAGGTAAAACCCTCCGTGATATCCTGCTGGCTTCCCAACAGTAAAACAGCATCCGTAGCGGCAACATTAATTTCAGAACTTTTATGATATTCCAATGCATTCAGCATCGAATTATGTCCATTGCAATAACCAATCTGTATTTCCATTTCCCCGAAACTTTTTGTCTCCAGCTCTTTCTTAACCGGCAATGCCTCAAGAGCACACACGCCCGGAACATACTCCACGTCCTCCGGAAGCGGCGTATCCTGTCCCAGCACTTTTACCAGTTCGGAAAAATCAATGTCCTTTATTATCTTCCCGTATTTCCCAAACCGGGTATCAGTCACATCATAAATTTTCATTTCATCTGCCCCTCCCCGCATATATTTCTTCTTGCCAATCCGAAAAAATATTATTATAATGTCATATACACTACCATAAGGAGAAAATACATGAACATTTTAAATTTAAAACCCTTAAAACGATTTGTTCTCTTCTTGCCGGTCCTTTCTGCCCTGCTTCTTTGCAGCTGCGGAAAAAACACCCCTCCGGTTCCCGTTTCCCCCTTTTCCGATTCCACCTGGGAATACACGGTTGAAGAGATTGCCGCCTACGAAGGCACCGAATGCACCACTTACGACTCTGTATACGGAGGAACCTGCTATACTTACCCGAAAGCTTACCAAGACCGTCAGGGAACCATTAAATATATGTTCGACGGCGAAAACCGCCTTATGTGCATCGCCTGGACTTGTGCATCCGATGAGGAACAAGACCTCTACGGCTTTTATGACCTGATTGAGGAATCCGTCAACACACAGACCGGCGAAACAGATACCACATCTCATGCCGGACATGTGTGGTACCGGGAAAACGGAAATATTGTTTTAAGCCTTATGATAACTTCCGACCTGAAGGCACTCCAATATGCTTATCTCCATCCCGATGTGTCCAGCCCTCCCAAAGAATAATTCTGACTATGCCTAATAAATTTATTATATAAATTTATTCCTTCCTTTTAAATTGAATTTTTTACAAAAAAGGGTTAAAAATCTACTATGGGAAAATATATTCCAACACAGACGCGCTT
>DNJW01000204.1:0-2431 GCA_003488965.1 Lachnospiraceae bacterium
TCCCTTATTTCCGACCCGGACGGCACCAATAACTATCCTCTTTTGTTTAGAAACATCCCATTCAAAATTTTGCACAAAAAACAGATAAGCAGACGGATGGCGGACACCGGAGCGGGCAGGAGGAACATGCAGGGCTGGACGGTTACGATATATCCTGAAGTTTTTGTAAAAATACTTGCTATATAGGTAACTTGTTGCTATAATTAGTGTAACAAGTTACCGGTGAGGAGGGGAGAGGGAAATATTTTTCAAATCTTTCACTCCCAAGTTTGTGTCTGCGCTGCATCCGCAAACTTGAAAGGCGCGATAAAGCAGCGCAGAAATAAGGAGAATATATGAAATTAGACGATTTGGTTACGCGGTTTTCCGGTACTACAGAGAATCAAAGAAAAGCTATTTTCAGTACATTATTTATTGCCGGGAACAAATTGCAGACACTTTTTGACAGCCGTATTCCTGAAGTTTCGCTAAAACAATTTATGCTGCTGTCAATTATCAGGCAAAGCCAGGAACAGCTGACATTTACCCAATTAGGAAATTTGCTTGGCTGCTCAAGACAAAATATTAAAAAGTTAGCTAATGTGCTGATGAAAAAAGGTTTTATCACCATTTGTCAAAGCACATATGATACAAGGGCAATGTGTATCTGTCCCACTGAAAAAGTAAATGACTATTTTCAAAACGAGTTTTTCAGGTACCAGGAAGAATTAAAATATCTTTTTGAGATTTATACAGAAGAAGAAATTGCAACGTTATTTACGCTTTTAACAAAGTTATATGCAGGAATAGAAAATTTGGAAAAAAGAGGTAGCAGCAGATGAAGACAGCAGTTGTTTATAATTCACAGACGGGTTTTACCAAACGTTATGCCAGATGGATAGCGGAAGCCGCAGGGGCTGACTGTATGGAATTATCAGAGGCAAAAAAGAAAAGCATGGCATCATATGAGGCAATTGTTTTCGGGGGCTGGGCTTGTGCGGGCAGTATCAGCAAGCTTGGCTGGCTGAAGGACAATATGGATAAATGGACGGATAAAAAACTGATTGTGTTCTGTGTCGGGGGAAGCCCTATGGAAAGTCCGGAGATAGGGTCTGCCCTTGGACGGAATTTTAAAGAAGGGGAATTAGAAAGGGTAAGTGTATTTTATTGCCCGGGCGGGTTTAATTATGAAAAAATGCCGGCCCCGTCCAAACTGATGATGAAGATATTTATAAGAACGCTTAAGGCGAAGAAGGATAAGACGAAAGAAGAGGAGGAAATGATAAAAATGATTTCTTCATCTTATGATATTTCCGATAAAAAATATATAGCGCCTATTCTGAAATGCTTGCAGGAAACATGACATACAGCTGTCATATTTCAGCTGTTATACTGCAATAAACATGGAATGATAAGGAGGAAGATAACAATGAAACTGGACGGATTTGGAATTATGGTAGACGATATGGCGGTTATGGTGAGATTTTACCGGGATGTGCTTGGTTTTGAAATCAAGGAGGATGAAAATACAACAAATGTTTTTCTGGAAAAAGACGGAACGCTGTTCCTTCTTTATAGAAAAAAAGATTTTGAAAAAATGACAAACCGGAAGTTTTCTTATTGTTCCGGGGTAAACGGTCATTATGAGATTGCTTTAAGCGTAGAAAATTATGCCATGGTGGATAAGGCATATGCGGATATTGTTGCCGCAGGCGCAGAGGGCATTATGGAGCCGGAAACAGAGCCTTGGGGACAGCGGACATGTTATGTTGCCGACCCGGAGGGAAATTTGGTTGAAATCGGTTCGTTTGTGGCGGAATAGATATGCGGCAGGAAGAAAAGGCGGTGAGCGGATGGCAACATCAAAAGAATTTTATGATTATATTATGGAGAATCTGCAGAAAGCCGGTGAAGTGTCGGCAAGGAGAATGATGGGGGAGTACTTGGTTTACTACCGGGGAAAGCTGGTTGGAGATATCTGCGATAACTGTTTGTTCCTGAAACCGACGGAATCCGTTTTGCGGCTGATGCCCGATGCGGAGAGGGCATATCCCTATGAAGGATCCAAAACACTGATGGCTGTGGTGGAGGATGTGGAGAATACCGGGCTTATGACGGAGGTTCTTAATTCCATGTATGAAGAACTGCCGGAGCCTAAGAAGAGTGTTAGAAAGCATTAGGGCAAGCAAACGTTGTTTTTCTGCCTAAAAAATTATATCAAATAAAGCTGTTCTTGATTTTGGAACCGATGAGACGGTTAGATGATGGACAATTAGGAAATTGCGGGATTTTGTATTAATCTGTTTTATATTTTACAGATTAGGCAGTGTCCTGCAATTTTTTGATTAGCAGAAATCATTGAATCAATGAGAGTAAAAGGGTATAATAAAATTAATAGAAGGTATATTTGGAGGACGATTCATGGAAAAACTTGAATATATTATTGAAGACT
>DNJW01000204.1:2688-3112 GCA_003488965.1 Lachnospiraceae bacterium
GCAGAAGTTTTGGGGGTGCAGAATTTTGCTAATGAAGAGTCCGCTGTATTAGAACTTGTGAAAAATGCATATGATGCACAAGCACCGAATGTGATTGTCATAATTTCAAAGGAAACAATTATTATAGAAGATGACGGAATTGGTATGAATCGTCAGAATATTCTGGAATCCTGGATGCATGTGGGAAAAAGCATGAAAGAGTATATTGCCGGTGAAGGTATGAATGCGAGAATATTGGCAGGTTCAAAAGGAGTTGGCAGGTTCGCGATTGCGCGTTTGGGGGCAGCAGCCAGGGTTTATTCTAAAATGAAGCAGTATCCGCCCATTTTATGGAAAACGGATTGGAATACTAATACATTGGAGACTTATCAGGAGGAAAAGAAGCAGGGAACAAAAATAGTTATTGAAAAACTCAGAGATAACT